>NZ_JBHIQG010000217.1:0-4186 GCF_042196425.1 Bartonella sp. AD328YNZD
GAGGGGGGAAAACTCTACATTGATGCAGCAAGTGTTAGCAGGGATACGACAATTGAGAGTGGTGGTATTGAATTCGTTCAAAATCTGAGCAGTTCGGAATATGCCGCTGTTAAAAAAGGGGGGAAACAAATTGTTGAGAGTGGTGCAAATGCAGAAGGGGCTCAAATCTATGGTGGTGAGCAGATTATTTTTGGTAAGGGTTTTCTTGGGGATGGTTTGTCGCGGAAAGATAAGGAAAGTAGTGCTTATGGCACTGAAATTCATGCTGCAGATGGAGTGCCAGGAATACAAAATGTCTATAGTGGGGGGCTGGCTGTTGACACAAAGATTATGAAAGGCGGTATTCAAAATATTGATGGTAAAGAGAATTTTCATAACGGTTTCTCAGAAGATGCTGATACAGTCGATACAGAAGATGAAGATTTTACAATTAATGAGGGGGCTTTTGCACTGAGTACCGAACTTTTTAAAAATGGTATGCAGAATATCTTTGCAGCAGGGAATGCGAGTGAAGTTACTTTATACGATAGAGCTATTCAGAATATATATGATTCTGGATATACGGATGATCTAACCATTAATCATCAAGCAAGGTCATGGGTTTTTGCTGGTGCAATATTAGATAAGGATACAAATATTCATGATTTTGGTAGTCTCTATCTTTATGCTGGAAATGGTGAAGCTGTCACGGAAGTAGAAAATCTTAATTTAAATGGAGAAGATACCAAGCTATACATTATTGCTGTTGAAGATAATGGCAAAAAATCTCAGGTTAATGTCCAAAATTTAACGGGAAGTGGCAGAGTTATTTTTACGTCTTTAGGGACTAATAAGCATTATTCTCAGCTTAATATTGATAATCTTTCAGGTTCTTTACATTTCAATTTTAATGTCAATTTTGCCAAGCACCTTAGTGATTATCTTGTCATTAAAGAAAGTGGTTCAGGTTATCATACAGTAAGTATTATTGATTCTGGGGGGGAGGTCACACCCCCTTCCCACAAAAGGTTTAAATTAATTTCTGATCATAGTGGAAACGCTTATTTTACTCTGGCAAACACTTTTGGTGAAAAAATCAAAGCTATTGATGCCGGAACTTACATGTACAGTTTGAAACATAGAAAAAATGAGAGCAATGGTAAAACTTGGTATTTAGATGCGAATTATGCTCTTGATGAGATAAATACCTCTTTGTTTTCTGATTTTAGCTTGCAACCATCTGCTATAGCTTCATTATCGAATGATCTCACAGAACGCACAATTGAAAAGGGAATGATTGTTACGATTGCTGATCCTAGCTTTGATAGTAACAGTGAGAAAGTTGAAAGCACTGGAGAAACTTCGATTAATAATACAGTTAAAGACGGTGGAAAGATCTCCGTTTATCACGGTGGTTTTAGCTTGTATACAACAATTCAAAGAGGCGGCACTGAGCTTGTTAGAGCACAGGGTCTTTCACAGGATAGTACAGTTAAGAAAGGGGGAAAACAAAAGGTTGAAGATGGGGGGAAAGCTGAAGGGGTTAAAATTTACGGTGGTGAGCAGTTTGTTTCAGGAAAGTCTGATATCAAAGGTGAAATGGTAAGAAGCAGTGCCTATGACACTATCGTTTCTGGTAAAAATGGAGTGCGAGGATATCAGAATGTGTACGATGATGGAGAGGTTTTTAACACAAAGATCATGGAAGGAGGGATACAAAATCTTTATGTAGAAGAGGATCTAGACCATTATAGCAGTTTTGCATTTGATACGAAGATCTTTTCTGGTGGAGAACAACACGTTTTAGCGGGAGGAATCGCGATTGGTGTTCTCTTACAAGGGAATGCTTTCCAAGCAATAGATTTAGGAGGCTATGTAAAAGATTTAACCGTTAAGGATCAAGCACAATCGTGGTTACATTATGGTGCAACATTAGAAGGGAACACCATGATTCATGATTCTGGACGGATTTATCTTTATGCTGGTACTGAGCGATCTCGTACTGAAGTAGAAAAAATTGTTTTAAATGACAAAGATACCACATTATACTCTATTGCTTCCAAGATGGACGGTGAAAGCTCTTTGATTGAGGATTTAAGCGGGAATGGACACGTTATTTTTACTTCTACCGTGTTTAATCCACATTATTCTAAACTTGAGGTTGGTAATCTTTCAGGTAATTTACATTTTAGGTTTAATACTAATTTTGTAGAACAGCGCGGTGATTATCTTCTGATAAAAAGAGGAGCAGGTCATCACACCATAAGCGTTATCGATTCTGGTGTTGAAATTACCAATTCTCCTCTACAAGATCAGAATTTAGTTTTGGAGCTTGATTTAATTCATGATCAAAGCGGAAATGCGCATTTTACTCTGATAGATTTTTGGGGTGAAGAGATAGCTACTGTTGATAATGGAGTCTACATGTACGCTCTCAAGAAAAAAGATCATAACGGTGGAAAGATTTGGTCTTTATCGACACCATCTATGCCAGAAAAAAATTTTTCTCCTATCTTTCCTCCATCTCATATGGAGTTGCCTATAGCTGAATCTTTTGAGCAAGAAAAGTATGGTTCTCCTTTGGAAGATTCTATAGCCAATTCTTATAAAGGTGATTTCAGTTTTTATGCAGAGGATTTCATTACTGGTACACGTGAAAAAATTTTGCAAAGCTCCGTGCTCGGTGACAATAGCATAGTTTATATTGCTGGTGATGGAGAAACGGATGATTTTAAATTATCCATTAATAATACGGTTCCAGAAACTGCAACACTCTATGTTGAGACTGGTGGTTTCAGTAAGAATACGACCATTGAAAATGGTGGTGTTGAGATTGTAGGGGAACAAGGGATTTCAGAATTTACGATTATTTACGAGGGTGGAAAACAAAGAGTGGAGGGAGGAGGAACCGCATTGAAAGCTGAAATTTATGGTGGGGAGCAGCTTGTTTTCGGAGATGGTTATGTAAATGGTGGAATTGTGGGGAGCAGCGCTTATAACACGACACTTTATGGTCAAGGTGATACGCCAGGACAGCAGAATGTATATGATGATGGGATGGCTGTGGGAACAAAAGTGATGAGTGGAGGAATACAAACTCTTGCTAAGTGGTTCGCAGATGATGATGATTTTATACAAAAGAGTGGTGGTTTAGCTGTGAATACTGAGGTTTTCGCGGGTGGTGTACAGCGGGTATTAGCAGGGGGAGAGGTGAACATTGTGACTTTACACCGCCATGCTGCTCAAGAAGTTCATGCTGGTAGCATTGTAAAAAATCTAACAATTAAAGAAGGAGCCAATTCATGGATTTTTGCTGGTGCGGTGTTGGAAGGAAAAATAAAGATTCATGATTTGGGACAAGTCCATCTTTATGCTGGAAATAATAGCTTTTATACTGAATACAAAAATTATCACACAACAGTAGACGATATTAATTTAGAGGGAGAAAACGCTAAATTATACTCTATTTCTAATGGATATGGAAACACAGAAACTTATATTAAGAAGCTGAGCGGTGTGGGAAATATTATTTTTACTTCTACAGAATCCGATTTACATTACTCTAAGCTTTATATTGATAATCTTTTGGGGAGTCTACATTTCGATTTTAATGTCAGCCTTGCAGAAGGAGAAGGTGATTATCTCTTTATCAAAAATGGCCGTGGTTCTCACACAATAAATATTTTAGATTCCGGTATTGAAATTGTTGATCCTTCTTCAACAGAACTTGATTTAATTGTTGATCAAAGTGGAGGCGCACATTTTACCCTGAGAAGCTTTTCTGGTGCAAATGTTAAAACTATTGATGGCGGAACCTATACGTATGGTTTAAAACAGAGAATTGATGAGGATGGGGGCGAAAAAGTTTGGTATTTATCTGCAGTATTTATTGATAATGTTTCATTTCTCAACAGTTTACCACGTAGTAGAAGCAGATCTGTGCGGCATTTAAATCAAAATCAATCGGTTTCTTCTCTTTCAACGATTGCAGCACCACAAGCGCATGTTATTAAATTGCCACGTCGAAGAGAGAACTGCCAAAACTTAAGGCAAAAATCTCAGGCTTCTGTATCTCCAACTGTTTTCTCTCTTGGAAGTCACGTTATTGAAGTTTTAGGTTCAGGAAGTTCTCATCCTCTTTCTGATGAAAAACAACAAACTGCTGTTTCAGAATCTTCTCACTCTTTAGCCGATCAAATGATTGTGC
>NZ_JBHIQG010000218.1:0-4160 GCF_042196425.1 Bartonella sp. AD328YNZD
ATGAGGTTGATCTGGGACTGAGGTTGATCTTGGCCGCGTGCTTGGCTTTCAATAGAACACCCTTCCTTGGGAAAAGGAAATTATTCTATCTCTCAAGTGCCCTCTTCTTTGCTGCACTACCTTGGGGCTTTGGTATTGAGGGCTGATGTTAACATTTGGCAGCTTTCTCATAAAAGCTTTATGGAAGATGAAAGTTTGGGCTTTGAAAAAAAATATCGAAAAAATCTATTTGGGCCGGTTTTGCTAGATGATTCAAATCGTCATAAAGACAAAGCAACTTCGTTACGATTTTCTTGCACTCGTTTGCTTCTTCTTTGGAAAGCAGCTTATCTTCCTGAAAATAAAAAGAGCACTTAGAATTTTAGAACCATAGATCCAAATTTGTGCAATAGAAGAAGATATTTTTATGAAAATTTGATCGACGAGAAAAGAGAAGCCTTAAGACAATAGGGGGCACACTGTGAGTGATGAAAACATGATGTTTGAAGGTGATGGAAAAAAATGCACCGCTGATATTGTCTTTATAAAAGATGAGGGATACAAGCGCTTGATATTGATTGAACCCTCATTCATTGTGAGGACGAAAGCTTCGGTTCATGAAAATGGCTTAGAAATTGAAACAAATGAGGGGTAAAAAAATGAGGGGCAATGGAAAAAATGCACCATTGGATAAAGAACCACGGTCTTTTGCGCTGGAAGAAGCGTTTTTGACACGCAAAAATTATAAAGTCATCTTTTGCATTGCTTTCATTGTGGCAGCTTTTACAATGGCATTCTTTATGTTTTTTAAGTGGGATTTGACAGGGTGGTGGAATTATATCCTATTCATTTTAACATTAATATTGGTTTTTATATCAACGCTTCTTTTTGTACTCATTCCTGTTGCCTTTGTGGTCCGCATCATTTTTACGCGTTTGTTGAAAAAAAAGATCGATATGTTGGATCAAGCACTCTGGCAGCGAAGAAAAACGGCTTACCAACAAAACAGCGCGTGAAGGGAGGGCAGAAAATGAATACTGGTCTTTATATATTCTCATGTATTGTAGGAGCACTTCTCTTCGTGCAATGTTTGAAGGTGATGGAAAAAAATGCACCGCTGATATTGTCTTTATAAAAGATGAGGGATACAAGCGTTTGATATTGATGAACCCTCATCCATTGTGAGGACGAAAGCTTCGGTTCATGAAAATGGCTTAAAAATTTGAGACAAATGAGGGGTAAAAAATGAGGGGCAATGGAAAAAATGCACCATTGGATAAAGAACCACGGTCTTTTGTGCTTGAAGAAGCGTTTCTGACACGCAAAAATTATAAAGTCATCTTTTGTATTGCTTTCATTGTGGCAGCTTTGAGAACGGTTCTTCGCTTCGTACCCATGTTGCTTGGGTGGAAGTTGGTGGAGTGGGAAGGGGATGTCGTGGCAGCTCTCTTGTTAATCATGCGGCTTATATCATGGTTTATTTTTTTGTTCATCCCTGTTGCCTTTGTGGTTCGTATCATTTTCACGGTTCTGTTGAAAGAAAAGATCGATATGTTGGAGCAAGCACTCTGGAAGCGAAGAAAAACCGCTTCTCAACAAAACAGCGCATGAAGGGGCGGGGAAAATGATAGATATTAAAATGATTGATATTATTGTTGTACTCTCGTGGGGTGTGGGCTTGACGCTTTTTACGCTGGTTTCTGCTGTGGTCATGATGTTTATTTGGGCATTGTATTACTCTACTTTCAAGCGGGTGAGACTGTATTGCCAAGTGACAAAAGAATTAAGCCGCGTGCTTGAACAACCTGTTGCTTTTGAGCCGTCTAGTGGAGCAACGCCGATGATTAAGCCGTTATCTGAGGAAAAAGAGTTTTCTCTTTCTGATGAAGAAATCTTAACGATGGAAAGTGCAACGGCGCTTTTAAAGAGTTTGGGGTGGAAGGTGGAAATTGAAGGAAAAGGAGATCATTTGGCCACCTATTATTTACCAGATCGTGAAGTGCAGTTTCTTTATAATGCTGAGAAGGGGTATCCGCGATTTGATTGTGCAATTGCGGTGGTTTCTGGTATCCATGCGGCGACTTGCCAAACGATAGACCCTTATAATTCTGGAGGCTTGATTGCTCTTGAATTGAGTTTTGATGTGAAGGGGTTGGAAATTTTTGAAGAAAAGGTAAGCGTTGGATGTTTACGTCGTGCACTTGAGAAAGCTTTCGATGAGGCAATGACTGAGGTTGATCTTGGCAAGATGCTTCACTCTCAATATAGAATCCTGCCTTGGGAAAACAAAACTGTGGTCCCTCGGTTGGCTTCTTATTCCCTGCGTTATCTTGCGGCTCTGGCTTTGATGGGCGATGTTGAAACTTTACACTCTTATCACAAAAGCTTTATAGAAGGTGAGAAGCTGGGCTTTGAGGCAAGCATTGAAGAAGAGCATCTGGAACGCGCGATGGTGATCGCTCAGGCGGTAGAAAAGACAAAGCAACCCAGTTACGATTTGCTTCAACAGGCGGCAAAGGATTTTTCCATGGAGGTAGAAAGCTATGAATGTTTTAGAGCTACAGATCCCAATTTGTGCAATAGAAGAAGAGATTCTTATGAAAATTTGATCGAGGAAAAAAGACAAGAATTAAGGCAACAGGGATATTTTGTTTATGAAAAGGACGCGATTTGTGAGGTTGATGGAAAAAACTATCGTCCCGATATTCTTTACATAAAGGATGGGGAGTTAGAATATATGGATGTAGAAATTAGGATTGATGAAAAAAATTATTGAGAAAAATAAAGAGTTTAGATAAATTAAAAAGAGCTTAAACCTGAAAATAATGCGTAAAAAGCGCGAAGCGTAAAAGCAGAGGGGAACAATGCAGGAGAAAAAAGCAACATTTGAAGTGTCTTTCTTTTCATTTAGAAAATTTATGGTGTCTTCAGTGGAAAGGTGTAAAGGGGTGGGACGGTGTAAAATAATAGGGCACCGCTTTTTCATCATGTTTTATACATGCCTTATCATGATGGCTTTAGAAGTTCCTGCGGGTGCAAAATCTCTGGTACAGCCGTTGCAATGGACAAGATGGGAAGGAATTGGTTCTCTTATTTTTCTCTTACCAGTGTTGATATGGTTTTGTCTTCTCACACCCCTTCCTATTTTGTGGGGGATTTATCGTTTTAAAGAGCGTAAATTGGAAAAAATAAAGAAAAAACTAAAAGAAAAAACAAAGCAGCAAGAGATTAATCAATGAGGTTATACGCATGAGGGGTGAGGCCGCAGTTTTTATTTTGTTTCTGCCGGTTGGATATTTTCTTCTAAATGCAGTTACAGTTTTTGCCATTTTTGTGAATATGATTATTGTGGCGCCTTATTATTCTTTAATCAAGCGTTTGAGGCTCTATTACAGAGTGAAAAAACAAAGACGTTTGATGAAAGAACATCCACAGCGTTTTTGTTTCTTTGAAAAAAGCGGAAAAGAAAAAGAGAGAGTGCCACAAAACTTAACACTAGAAACACAGATAAGTTTCTATTCGTTAAAAAAATGGCTCGCTTTTTCACGCAAAGATTATATCCTCCACGCATGCCTCTCTTTCATCATTATGTTTTTCAAAGCTTATGTCTATGTGAGTTTCTCTAAAAGGATAGCTGAGATAGATGAGAGCAGATTTGAATATCTTGTCATTCTCTTGCTTTTCTGGTTTTTTTTATCGGTATGTATTTTTGCAACGATCCCTGTTGTTGTGATCCTTCGTGAAATTTTAACTCATCGATTGAAAAAGAAGATTCAGCAATTGGAAGAAGTGACTGAAGCAACCCAATCAATCAATTTATAAAAAGAAGGGGATAAAATGCATTACGAAATAGCGGCATTTTGGACGGTGATTTTTATCATTCTGCTGGGGGGTTTTTTTGATTTTTTCTTAACAATACCCATTGTGGCACTGTATATTTCTTTTATCAAGCGTTTGATCTCGTATTACAAGGTTACCAAACAATTAAACGCAGCGCTGAAAAAGCGCACGTAGTGCTCGTGTCATGGGGGAGGCATAAGTTTTAGATCATGCCATTGCTTCATGACGTGAGAGGAGGGCATCGATTGTTTTTCTCATTTTACGCTGATCTCTGGGGGGAAAGGGTTGATGGTAAGTGATAGGCTTATAATAAGCTTGTAATAGGCTTTAATGGGGCTGTT
>NZ_JBHIQG010000219.1:0-4154 GCF_042196425.1 Bartonella sp. AD328YNZD
CATGCGGTCTTGATCAAACGAGCGCGCTTCGGCAATATATTGTTCTACGTCTTTTTCTTTCATGCCTTTTTTCCGCAATCTTTGTAGGATTTTATTTCTTCATCCGTTAATTTTTGTGTGAGCAGCATTTCCAATTTGCCCTCTTTCACGGATGGGGTGGTGTTGTTACTGATGATGATGGGCGTTGGCGTGGGATTTTTCCCTTCCCAATTCCACATTGATCTGTTGAGTGGACGTTTAGAATATCCATCACATTTTGGCAGCGACTTCAGTGTGTTTGGTGAAGACACACAGCCACTGAGAAAGAGAAACGGCAAGATTACCCCAATTTTTTTTAATTCCCGCATTTGAACTTAGACCTTTTTTAATAGTGATGCTAGTTTTTTAACGCCCTTCATTATCGTGTTGGCTGTTGCTTTAGCAGCTTTACCTGTTAGTTGAGCCGTTGTTTTAGCGACTGGTCCTGATCCTGTAAGAGAAGCCCCCCCAGAGGCTAAAGCTGATGCGATATCAGGGAGTCTGAGGAAAAGGTGAATACCACCAAGACCAACAACCAAGAACTGAATTAAAGTAGTGAAGATATTGTCAATACCTCTTGAAAAAACGTTCATTGAAATGTTAACATATAAACCACCAAGCAGCACGACTAACACATATAAAATGATGAAGTTTGCAACTTGCCCTAACCATGCTTCTGTGAATTTTCTGGTTGAGGAAAACATATAGAGGCTTATGAAGAGTGGTCCTATTGATAGGACAAGAAACAAACCCAATTTAGCAAATAATGAAACAACAAAACCGACTAGACAAAAAAAGGCAGCAACTACTAGGCAGATAAAACCAGCAATCCATGTCGCAATAAACATCCCCATTTGAGTCAGACCTGTGTACTGGTTTGCTGCGTCCAAAACCTGTGCTCCAGCTTGGTTCATCATATTGTCCCATACATTTCGATCCACATGTGCTCCTTGTGTGACATTTGAAATGGCATTCGGCAGATCATGGAAAAATATACCACTGACCCACTCATTATAAAGAGCAGCCTTTGTGGCAAGTGAAACAACGATGCCGAGTTTGAAAGTTGTCACTATAAATTCCCATAAGGGCATGGAAGAGCGCCCATAGATGATATTGTAGCCCATAAATATAATGTAGATTGTACAAGACAGTTTAAGCGGAGCACCTAAACCTGACGAAAGATGTGAAATGGTTTTATCCATTGTATCTGTAAGGGGCTTCATCAACATATCATCTATGTCAGTAAATACGCCTTTGGTTATTATTGCCATTTAGATGCTCCGCTATTTATCGTGTATTAATGATTATTTTGTTCTTCTGCCGCGCTCTCTTTTGCTCTTCGTTCTTCTTCAGCGCGTGTTTCCGCTCTTTGTTTTTCGAGAATTTTTTGAGTCTCAGCTCTCATTCTTGCACGATCGGCTTCCATTTTAGCTTTCAATTTTTCCATTGATTTGCGATTTTCTTCGTCAATTTTACGACTTCTTTCTGCTGCTTTTGCTTCATATTCTTTCTGAAGTTCTAAAAATGCTAACCGCATGTTTTCACAATTTTTTGAAGTTCCTGCAAATCCACATTTCGCATCCCATTCTAGGCGTAATTTTTCATCTTTTTTAAATTCTGCTACACTGTGAGTTTTTTCACATCCAGCTGTGATGAGCCCTGTGCAAAGTAGTAATGTCGTTATGAGAACTTTATTCATCAATATTTCCCCTTTTTCCTTTCAGTTTTACAAGGTTTGAGCACAATCTTTAAATTATGCTTGTGTTATCGGTTGTTTTATAACCAGTGATGATAAATCTAGAGCACAGACATAATGTTGCCATAAATCTATTGTATAGTCTGTAAGGTTCTTTAAGTTGAGCAGCTAAAGCGCAATAGATGTTATCCATTGTTTTTGTAATGGGATTCATTAACATATTGTCGATATAAGAAAATACGCCTTTGGTTATTATTGCCATTTAGATGCTCCACTGTTCGTTGTGTATTTTTATAATTTAATCATTATTTTGTTGTTGTTCAGCGCGCTCTTTTGCTTTTTTT
Organism: Bartonella sp. AD328YNZD; assembly: GCF_042196425.1. Lineage (NCBI taxonomy): Bacteria > Pseudomonadati > Pseudomonadota > Alphaproteobacteria > Hyphomicrobiales > Bartonellaceae > Bartonella > Bartonella sp. AD328YNZD. The sequence continues at coordinate 2,059 of NZ_JBHIQG010000219.1, forward strand.
TCAGCTTGCCTTTTTTGATATTCAGCTTCTCTTTTTTCAAGATCGGCCATCATTTCAGCTTTCAATTTTTCCATTGATTTGCGATTTTCTTCGTCAATTTTACGGCTTCTTTCCGCTGCTTTTGCTTCATATTCTTTTTCAAGTTCTAAAAATGCTAACCGCATGTTTTCACAATTTTTTGAAGTTCCTGCAAATCCACATTTCGCATCCCACTCTAAGCGTAATTTTTCATCTTTTTTAAATTCTGCGACGCTATGGGTTTTTTCACATCCAGCTGTGATGAGCCCTGTGCAAAGTAGCAATGTTGTTATGAGAACTTTATTCATAGATATTTCCCCTTCTTTCTTTCAGTTTTTGATGTTTGAGCACAATCTTTAAATTCTGCTATGTTCTGTTTTTATAACCAGTGATGATAAATCTAGGGCAGAGACATAATGTTGCCATAAATGTTTTTACTGATTTAGTTATTGCCTTTGTCTTATTCTTTTGTTTTTTGCTTATTTTTATTTCCGTAAAAACGATTATAAAACTCACGAAAGTCTTTTCGCATATTTTCACGTAGTACTATTCGTACGTTTTGGCAGTTTATCGAATCTCCTGCTCCGTCACATCTAGCTGCCCATTCTTGGCGTAATTTTTCATCTTTTCTAAAATCTTCTACGCTATAGGTTTTTTCACATCCAGCTGTGATGAGCCCTGTGCAAAGTAGCAATGTTGTTATGAGAACTTTATTCATGATTAATGACTGTCCTGTTGTTGTTTTGCTTTAGCGCGCTCTTCTGCTTCTCGTTCGGCTTTTTCTTCAGCTTCAGATAATTTACGGAGATTCTCGTCTATTTCTCGCTGTAGTTTTTCAAGATAAGCGCGTCCTTTAGCTTCATTTTCAGCTCTCCGTTTTTCATATTCAGCTGCCCGTTTTCCAGCTTCGGCTTCCCATTTTTCACGTTCAGCTTTTCTTTTAGCTTCTTCTTCTTTTTGCTTTTTTTCCCATTCTTCTCTACGTTTACGGTTTTCTTCTTCAGCCTTTTTCCTGCGTTCTGCCGCAAGTTCGTGATCGGCTACTCTTACATTTTCACAATTTTTTGAAGTTCCTGACCATCCACATCTCACAGCCCATTCTTCAAATAATTTTTTATCTTTTTTAAATTCTTCTACGCTGTAGGTTTTTTCACATCCAGCCGTGATGAGCCCTGTGCAAAGTAGCAATGTTGTTATGATGATCTTGTTCATATTCAAATCCCTCTTTTTCGTTTATTGACCACGCAGTTTTTGGGCTAAAGCTTTGGTTCGTGCTTTAAATTCTTCCATTTCACGTCTTTCTGCCGCTTTTTCTTCTGCTTGTTGAATCATCATGGCGGCTTGCATTTGGAGTATTTTTGCTTGCAGGTCTGCTTGTACCGCTGCTAATTTTGCTTGAATGCCTTGAATTTTACCCGCATCTTCAGTACTTCCAAGTTCGTCAAGGAGCTTGTTAATGTTTTTTTGTGTTTCACTGGCTTCTTCGTAGACATCTTGGCCTTTTGCCGCTTCTCCTACTATGCGCTGTTCGGCTTTTTTCACTTCCTGTGCGTAAAAAGCATCTGCTGCCTCTTTTGATCCAGCGCCCCCTGAGGGCTCTTTGTATAAGAGTTCTTCTTGCCATTTTTGCGTGTTTTTGCTGCCACCACCGCCGCCACCGCTGCCGCCGCCCATCGATTGTTGAAAGTGGTTAAAGTCAGAAGGGAGGGCGCCACTGTTCCCTTGCTTGTTAAACATGTCTTTTAATCCAGAGATGTCAGGCTTGACATTTAAGGATTTAGCGAGATCTTGCAATTGTTTAAGCTGACCTTTCAATTGATTAAGCTGTTCAAGCCCTTGTTTAAAAGATTGAAGATCGAATGTAGCCAATTGTGCAAATGAATTGGTTGTTAAACTAAAAGAAATTGCGCAAAGGGCTGTTGCCAATAAAAGTTTTTTCATTGTTTTGACCTTTCTTGGAAAAGAGGAAGCCATTTTTCTGGAGATTTGCCAACTTCATCTATAATGGTCTCTAAAAGTTCAATGTTCTTGGTGGTGCCACTTAAAATGGCTATTTCATCATCAAAGCCCCGTAAGTT
>NZ_JBHIQG010000220.1:0-4140 GCF_042196425.1 Bartonella sp. AD328YNZD
TATCTTGATGCGCCAATTGCTACGATTTCTGGCAAAGATGTTCCGATGCCTTATGCCGCTAATCTTGAGAAGTTGGCTTTGCCTAATACTGCTGAAATTATTGAGGCCGTTAAGGCTGTGACATACAGAGCATAACGGAGGAAAGCATAATGCCCATTAAAATTACAATGCCAGCGCTTTCCCCTACGATGGAAGAGGGAAATTTAACAAAATGGAATATTAAGGAGGGAGATAAGGTTTCCTCTGGTGATGTTATTGCTGAGATTGAGACGGATAAAGCGACGATGGAAGTCGAAGCTGTTGATGAAGGTAGGGTTGCTAAAATTGTTGTTCCTGCTGGAACACAAGGCGTTAAAGTAAATGCTTTAATTGTTGTTTTAGCAGAAGAAGGTGAAGATTTAGCTGAAGCTGCAAAAGTTACAGAAGAAATCTCTTCTTCTACAAGACAAAAACTAGAGGGTATCAAACAGACAGATTCTCTGAAACAGACGGACTCAAAGGGAATAAAAATGTCTCATGAATCATCAACTGGGCAATTAATACAGCAAGATAAAAAGGGAGCTCGTCTTTTTGCTTCTCCCTTAGCGCGGCGATTAGCATCTCAGGCAGGTCTTGATTTATCCCTTATTTCTGGGAGTGGGCCGCATGGGCGTATTATTAAGCGTGATGTAGAAAAAGTTATGAGCGGTGATATTTCTAAGATTTCTTATTCGTCACAGACAGGAGAGCCAGTAGCCGCAGGTGCTTCTGAGAAACAGATATTGAAACTCTTCAAAGAGGATGAATATGTCTTCACACCCCATAATAATATGCGTAAAACAATCGCGACACGTTTGGTGGAATCAAAACAGAAAGTCCCACATTTTTATGTAACGGTAGATTGTGAACTTGATGCGCTATTAGCGCTGCGTACACAATTGAATGTTGCTGCACCAATGGTTAAGATGCAGGAAGAAGCTAAGCCTACTTATAAGATTTCTGTTAATGATATGGTGATCAAAGCTGTTGCACTTTCTTTGAAAGCGGTTCCTGATGCGAATGTCTCTTGGCTTGAAGGTGGAATGCTTCATCATAAACATTGTGATGTTGGGGTTGCTGTTTCTATTCCCAATGGATTAATTACGCCGATTATTCGCCATGCAGAGGAAAAGCCGTTATCGCTTATTTCCAAAGAGATGAAGGATTTTGCAAAGCGTGCGCGTGAGGGCAAGTTAAAAATGGAAGAATATCAGGGTGGAACAACAGCTGTATCCAATATGGGGATGTATGGTGTGAAAAGTTTTTCTGCTATTCTTAATCCACCGCATGCGACAATTTTTGCGATTGGTGCAGGGGAGCAACGTGCTGTTGTTAAAAATGGTGCTTTAGCCATTGCGACAGTTATGTCAGTTACAATTTCTGCGGATCATCGTGCTGTCGATGGTGCTTTAGCAGCAGAGCTCGCGCGGACTTTTAAGAAGATGATTGAAAATCCATTAGCAATGTTGGTTTGAACTGTTTAACAGTTCTTCACGTAAATTGTGAGAGAGTGTATTTAAGAGAATAAAAACAAATTTAAAGAGTTTGAAGAGCAGAGGTATTGCTGTTTCTAGTTTGGGTAAAGCATTTATAGAAAGCTTAGAGTATAAAGACATAAGATAATTCTGTTATGTTCATTTTTAAGTTCAAAAAATGCATATCCATTTTATATATATCCATGGAGGAATTACTGTGGCAAATCTTTATGATGTAATTGTGATTGGATCAGGTCCAGGCGGATATGTAACCGCAATTCGTGCAGCGCAATGTGGCTTTAAGACTGCGATTGTTGAACGTGAACATTTGGGAGGGATTTGTTTAAATTGGGGATGTATTCCAACAAAGGCTCTTTTACGTTCAGCGGAAATGAAACATTTTGCTGAACATGCAAAAGATTATGGACTAAAAATTAATGGTTCAATTGAGGCAAACATCAAAAATGTTGTGGCACGTTCACGCGGTGTTTCAGCACGTTTAAATGCTGGTGTTGCTTTTTTAATGAAAAAAAATAAAATTGATATTATCTGGGGTGAAGCAAAGCTTACTAAAGAAGCAAAGGGAAGCCAGCTTGCGGAAATTATGGTTTCTTCATCCTCCAAACCGGTTATGCAACCACAAAATCCAGTCCCTAAAGGGACCTTGGGAGAGGGAACTTACCAAGCAAAGCATATCATTATTGCAACGGGTGCACGTCCTCGTGTCCTTCCTGGTATTGAGCCAGATGGAAATCTCATTTGGACTTATTTTGAAGCTATGATACCGCCAGAAATGCCAAAATCGCTTTTGGTCATAGGGTCTGGGGCTATAGGCATTGAATTTGCCTCTTTTTATCATGATATGGGAGCGACAGTCACTGTTGTTGAAATAATGCCCCACATCATGCCTGCTGAAGATATTGAAATTTCAACATTTGCTTGTAAACAATTAGAGAAAAAAGGTTTACGTGTTCTTCGTCAAGCAAAAGTAACAAGGGTTGAAAAATCTTCCGATTCTGTAACTGTACATATTGATATTCAAGGTAAAAAAGAGACAATGACTGTTGATCGGTTGATTTCTGCTGTTGGGGTGCAGGGTAATATTGAGAATCTTGGATTAGAAGCTTTGGGAATAAAAACCGATCGTGGGTGTATTGTAACTGATGAATGGAGTTGGACAGGAGTTTCGGGTATTTATGCTATCGGTGATGTGGCTGGTCCTCCTATGTTAGCCCATAAAGCAGAAGAAGAAGGCGTAATATGTATTGAACATCTTGCTGGTTTAAAGAATGTTCATCCGCTTGATAAGAAAAAAATTCCAGGATGCACCTATTGCACACCGCAAGTTGCTTCTGTAGGGCTTTCAGAAGCGACAGCAAAAGAAGCAGGGTATGATATACGTATTGGTCGTTATTCTTTTTCCGCGAATGGCAAAGCGATTGCTCTGGGTGAAGATCAAGGGTTAGTAAAAACAATTTTTGATAAAAAAACAGGACAGCTTCTTGGGGCCCATATGGTAGGAGCTGAGGTAACAGAACTAATACAGGGTTTTGTCATTGCCATGAATCTTGAAACAACAGAGGAAGAATTAATGCATACTGTTTTTCCACATCCGACTTTATCGGAAATGATGAAAGAAAGTGTATTGGATGCATATGATCAAGTTTTAAACGCTTGATGATTAGATTGTATGAAAGATCTTAAATTTTTCATTGCTCCTTCGTATTTATAAGGCAAAGGCTTAAATGGTTACGGTTGTTGATAGAGTTACGAATAGACGTTTGCGCCATCCTGAAAAGGCGCATCGTCCGGATACAAGCGTTCAAAAAAAGCCGGATTGGATTCGTGTAAAAGCGCCAACATCACCAATTTATAAGGAAACACATGGTATTGTACGTACGCATAAGTTAGTGACTGTATGTGAAGAAGCTGGTTGTCCTAATATTGGCGAATGTTGGAGCCAGAGGCATGCTAGCTTTATGATTTTAGGTGAAATATGTACGCGTGCTTGTGCTTTTTGTAACGTTGCAACAGGTATTCCACTTGCCGTTGATCATAATGAGCCAGAACGTGTCGCTGATGCTGTTGCACAGATGGCACTAAAACATGTTGTCATTACATCTGTTGATCGTGATGATCTTGCTGATGGTGGTGCTGAGCATTTTGCAAAAGTTATTTATGCGATTCGTCAAAAAACTCCTAAAACAACAATTGAAGTTCTTACACCTGATTTTCGTCATAAGGATGGCGCTTTAGAAGTTGTTGTTGCTGCTAAGCCTGATGTTTTTAATCATAACTTAGAAACAGTTCCTTCTAAATATTTGAAGGTCCGTCCAGGGGCACGTTATTTTCATTCAATTCGTTTATTACAACGTGTTAAAGAACTTGATCCAACAATTTTTACAAAATCGGGAATTATGGTTGGCCTTGGGGAGGAGCGAAATGAAGTTTTGCAATTGATGGATGATTTGCGCGCTGCTGATGTTGACTTTATGACAATTGGACAATATTTGCAGCCTACACGAAAACATCATCCAGTTGTTCGTTTTGTGCCTCCTGAAGAATTTGAGTCTTTTGCCAAGATTGGTAAAGTAAAAGGATTTTTACATATGGCCTCCAATCCTCTAACGCGTTCATCTCATCATGC
>NZ_JBHIQG010000221.1:0-4031 GCF_042196425.1 Bartonella sp. AD328YNZD
CCATATTAAAACTCTCGTAAACCTGCCCCTGATTTGCAGCACCATCACCAAAATAAACCAATGTCACATTATCTTTATCAAGATATTGATTCGAAAATGCCAAGCCTGAACCAATGGGAACCTGTGCCCCAACAATACCATGTCCCCCATAAAAGTTTTTTTCTTTAGAGAACATATGCATCGAGCCACCTTTCCCTTTGGAAAAGCCCCCTTGGCGCCCCGTTAATTCTGCCATAACACCACGCGGACTCATCCCAACCGCTAACATATGTCCATGATCACGGTAAGACGTAATAACCTGATCACCTTCTTTTGCCGCTTTCAATGTTCCAACAACAACGGCTTCCTGTCCAATATAAAGATGACAAAACCCCCCAATAAGCCCCATACCGTAAAGTTGTCCTGCTTTTTCTTCAAAACGGCGAATTAAAAGCATTTCACGATAGGCAACAATTTCTTCCTCTTTTGTAAAAGAGGCTATTGGTGCTTTCTTTGTAGTGCTTGATAATACAGTGTGCGCTACCGACGCAGAATTTTTTTTAAGTCGTTCTGCCATATTAAACTCCCTTTTATGATTATCTAGGAATAACCTTTACGAACAAAAGTTACAAGCCTTATCAATCGGCTTAAACAATATCATTGCTGATTGTTGTCTAAATTAAGCGATTTTTCATTTACCTTTAGTATCAATTTCAAGGTATTAAGATTGTCAGTTCATTTGGCTTAGAGAAGTTCAAATTCTTTCGGACATACTCATCCAACATATCTTTTTCTATATGCCCGTTGCGTAAAAGAGAAATACGCTTTTCCATGAATATCCGCTCAGCTTCTATTTTATGAAGCTCCTTTTCTAATTCACTAATATGCTGATTAACTTCACTGCGTGAATACAATCCATACTCACCATGATAAATGTGATAACTGAAATAGCTTAAGACTCCCACCGTCATAAGAGGTAGTACAAAGCGTACTTTGATTGATCGACGTTTCTGCTTTGTCCACATAAAATAGCACAGTCTTTACAGCACAAATTCCTCAATACTCAGCTCAATATGCACGATTTTGATTAACACCTCATTACTCAATCTAGAAACGTAAACAATTTTTTATCACCAATTTACCCCCCTCAAAACAATCAAAGTAAGCTGAATGCCCCACTTTGTTATATGACAAATATTGGATATCCCACTAACTTGTGATTTTACACCCATCTTTGTCTTTAAAATTTCCTGTTAAAATGACTATAAAATCAATCAATACCCAAGGTATAATTATAAAAATAATCCCTATAAGCCCTACCCCAAAAAATGGTATAGTTATCATACTTATTATATTTATAAGAAGTATTGCAATGCCAGTTCCAACTTTACCAACCATAAAACGATGAATTCCTAGTCCACCTAGAAAAAAACAAACGACCGCTAACGTCACTTTTGATTGCTGTGACTGACCTTCAGTCAAGATAGGGAAAATAGATTTAATGGTATCCCCTTCACACACAAAATCAACTACGTCACCAATTTTCGGCGGCGTTTTTCCTGACCAATCCCAATTCGCAAATTGATAGCGCTTACCATCAGCCCCTGAAATAAAATAATCTCCTTGATCATGACCAATAATTTTACCTTTCATCTTCACCACCTATAAAATTGTTATTCATAAAGAATCTTTTCTTCTAATATGATAATATATTGGATAAACCTCACAGCATGAATACAATCTGTATTCACCGTGATATATGACAATTTAAAAAGCTTAAAATCCCCCAACAACTTAAAATTCCCGCAATTATAAGTGGTAAGTACGCTGTTCGATTTGCACTTTTGCTTTTTTCATATGAAATAGTACAATCTTTTTCAATAGTTTTATTTAAATATTCATAATTTTCTTTAATATTTCACATTTAAAGACATAGCCTAAAATAATTTACATTATTAAATTAATATATTGACAACATTAAAAGTAAAGAAAGTTTCTAGCTCTTTACATTTTATATTATTCTAAAATTTCTACCAATTTATAATTTTATCCCCATTTTCATCCCTAAAATATCCGGATAAAATAACTATAAAATCAATGAATGACCACGGTATAGTAACGAGCAATCCTACACCTGTTATCGTTATAAGAAGCATTACAATGCCTGTCCCAACTTTACCAGCCATAAAGCGATGAATTCCCAATAAACCAAAAAACCAACAAACAAGTGCTATCGCTAATCTTGATTTTTCTGACTGCGATTCACTCAAAAGAGGGAGAACAGATTTAACAACATTATCTTCATATACAAAATCAACGGTATCCCCTACCTTTGGTATTTTTTTTCCTAACCAATCGAAACTCGTAAATTGATAGCGCTTACCGTCAGCTCCTGAAACGAAATAATCTCCTTGATCTTGACCAATAATTTTACCCTTCATCCTTGCCCACCTATAAAGCTACTCCTCATGTGTTATTCATAAAGAGATTATTTCTAATTCGATAATATGCAGATTAACCTCACGGTATAAATAAAACGCATAAAAAACATGATCAACGTGTAATTGGAATAGTCTTGCCCCCAATAATCTAATATTTCCCGCTTCTATAAACAGCAACTCAAATTACGCTGTAATTGATTTGCGCTTTTGTTTTACCTATAAAAATAGCACAGTTTTTCAATATTTTCGTTCAACTGTGCATAGCCTTTTAATATTTTACATTAAATACATGTAATACAATAACGCAGAGCTATTATGAACTTAATATATTGATAAAAATAAAAAGCGGGCTAAATTACCTCCTTTTTATTATAAGATTTTTAAAAATCTGTAATTTGATTCCCATCTTTATCCGTAAATCTTCCAGCAACAATGACTATAAAATCAACAACTGCCCAAATTCCGGTAATTATCAATCCAAAAAATGATAAAGATAGAATCAGCATTAAAGCACCTGTCCTAACTCTCCCAACCATAAAGCGATGAACACCAAAGATACCTGCAACCCAACAAAGAAGTGCGAACATTATCTTTGAGTTCTCTGTACTTGATCTCAACAACGGAAAAACAGAACTGACCACACCGCCTTCATAGACAAAATCAACAGTATCACCAATCCTTGGTGGTTTCTTTCCCAACCAATCCCAAGTCGCAAACTGATAACGCTTACCGTCATCACCAGAAACGAGATACATTCCTTGATCTTGAGTAATAATCACACCTCTCATCTTAATCCCTATAAATTTAAATACCTATAAAATTACTATGCATATGCCTTTGATAAGAAATCTCAATTTCATAATCTAAATGATCTTATACTTTCATATTTTTTGCTCACAACTATACACGATATAAATCACCAGCATAATGCGCTTGAGCTCCTAGCATTTCTTCAATACGAATAAGTTGATTGTATTTTGCTAATCTATCCGAACGTGCAAGAGAACCTGTTTTAATTTGTCCACAATTCGTTGCAACCGAAAGATCTGCAATGAAAGAATCCTCTGTCTCGCCTGAACGATGAGATATAATGGCACGATAACCTGCTTTATGTGCTACTTCTACAGCATCAAGTGTTTCACTCAATGTACCAATTTGATTAACTTTTATGAGAATAGAATTGCCTACCCCCATTTTGATACCATCACGCAAACGTGCTGAATTCGTTACAAACAAATCATCACCAACAAGCTGACATCTTTCTCCAATTGTATCCGTGAGTAGCTTCCAACCTTCCCAATCATCCTCTGCCATTCCATCTTCAATTGTAATAATAGGATAATTTTTCACAAGCTGCGCTAAATACTCTACCTGCTCTTGGGTGTCACGGCATTTTCCCTCACCTTTATAAAAATACGAGCCATTTTTATAAAATTCGGTTGAAGCACAGTCTAAACCAATGGCAATTTGTTCACCTGGTTTATAACCACATATCATGATAGATTCCATAATAAAATCAATTGCTTGATCAGCGCTTTTAAATTGAGGTGCAAAACCACCTTCATCACCAACATTGGTATTATAACCTGCACCCTTTAAACGCTTTTTCAA
>NZ_JBHIQG010000222.1:0-4025 GCF_042196425.1 Bartonella sp. AD328YNZD
TGGTTAATTCGTATTTTTTGCACATAGGAGTACCCTCACAATCTAATGTGATAAACGTTTTCTAAAATTTGAAATGGGAAATTTGGTTGGAAAGCAGGCACCCCCGCCGCGCCCGCATTTTATTTACGTTACATTAGGTGAGACCCATACAATTTCTAACTCGCCATAAGGAGAGAGACGTTCAGTATAGGTTTTAACCTTAGTAGACCCGCCGACATTTTCACGAATAACAGCAATGCCATGGATATGAGCATTTTCATAAACATGCACGTCATTTGCTATACGCGCGTTTTCATAAACCCTAGCATTGTCATAAACATAGGCATTATCATAAATAATAGCCTTGCCATACACATGAGCATTGCCATAGACACGGGAATTATCAGAAACAACGGCATTGCCATAAACATGCGCATTATCATAAATATAGCCAGCAGCGATAGCATTATCATAAACCCAGCAATTACCATCATGCGATAAGTTATTTTCATTTTCAATAAAGCCGCCTAAAGCCCCAGTTTTGACATCATCAAAGTCTCTTAAAGCTTTAATGCGATAAAGAGTTTTATTATTAAATACACGCGTTTCATTTGTGAGTGCAAACTTTTTTTGCATAGCACAATTCCTTTATAAAAAGATTTAAATTTTAAAATGAGATGTTTTAAAGAGGGGCGCCCCCGCCGCGCCCGCGCGTTATTTACGCAGCATCATTTTCATATTCGCTGTCATTATCATCGTCATAATACCACTCACAATCAGCATAATATTCATGACGGTAATAATCATCTTCACTACCAAATTCTGGATATGCATCATCAAAATCTCTTAAAGCTCTAATACGCGTTAAGAAATAACCATCGATATATTCACCATCATCAACAAATTCATATTTTTTTGCAGGCTCTTGTTTATTAACAGATGCAGTTTCATTTGCAATGTTAGAGAGAACGGGGGTGTTGTTTGATATATTTGTCATATTTAAAACCTTGATGTTAATATTGTTTTGAATTGACACCCTATAAGGGCGTCGGGCGCTCAAAACACGGCATCAAGTCCGTTGCTACGCTTTTCTCATAAGAGTATTGTATAGCGTAACTACACCCGACATAATCATTATATGCTAATGACAGCATAAAAGAAAGTCAGTATTTTAAAGAGATGGGAGAGGTTGTTTCGTAACCTACCCGCTTGATGTTTAGTGTTTTGATCACTTGATTATTTATATAACAAAATACGTATTTATTGTCAAATAATATTTTATCTTTTTTGATATTTTTTAAATTGCATTATGTATTAATGTTATCATGTTCTTATGAAGAGCTTCTTTTATATTTATATGCTTTTAAAGCTATATTATGGGCGTTCTTAAACGATTGCGCTGTTTTTTGAATCTATACATTTATAATATTTAGAAACGCTCTCATAATGCGTTTTTTTATCTTTATAATCTATCAATTTTTTTACTAAATGAATTTAAAATTTTTTGTGAATTTTGTTTATAACGCATTTATCATTTAAACTGTCTTAATAAGCACCGCGCTCTTATAACCAATGCATTCATTTGCATTTTTGCTTTATTCAAACAAAGCTACTGTTTTTACGCATTCTTTATAACTGTTATATGCTATAGCTATGGCATCATTTTCATAAGAGAAACGATAAATAGGATTGTAATTTAGAGACTGTTATGAAAAAACCTAATAAAAATATCTAAAAAGAGATTGATAATTATAGAGATTAAAAAAATCCCTTTTAATAAGGCTTTTGTCAGTTTTGTCAGTTCCTTTTAGACCCTCTATTATTTTTTTTATGAGTAAAAATTAAAAACATTATATTTCAATAGGTTAATATCTTTAAAACATAACGTATATCAAGAGTACAATCTTGAAAGGTAACCAATGATGTAAATTGAATAAAACCTGTCAGTTATGTGTCAGTAAAGTGAACTGACAAAATAGACCATTTTAGTGAGTCATTAAAACCTTTCAAAAGATAGCTTGTAATTCATAAGAAATGCTATCAAGATCATTATGGTTGTGAGTTTTGAAGATTTTGAGCATTTTGAGAGTTCCTTTTACCCCCCTTTATATATTTTTTTCAATCGAAAAATAAAAGTTATTATATTTCAATATATTAGCATTTTAGAGATACAACCTATATTAAAACACAACCTATAAATACAGCCCACGGTATATTTTTGAAGGTATTTTGAGAGTTTGAGAAACCTTCAAAACCTATAAGTAATATAAAAAATGAATATACATAATTCTCTTTAAACAAAGCTTTTGAAAAGCATAAAGCTATCATTTTAGATTACGGTATAATCTCTTAAAGCAATCCAAATAAGAGTATTTAAAAGTGCAAATGATTTCTTTTTAGAATAACGCATATTAGGATTGTATCTAATCAACTTAACAAAAGAGGTATAGATTATGGTTATAAGCTCTATACCCCTTATGAGTTATCATACCCATTATGTGAGCATGCTTTATAAGTTATTCAATTTCTCTTATTTCCAATTTTGGTAAGTTTTTTACGATTTTCATTGTTTCTAAACTTACGGTAATAACCCTTTGAAATAACTCCAATGGGTAGGCAGGGTTGCCAACGGTTTCAACAGCATAGCGATTGGCATCATTGACAATGCCGCTCTTTTTATCAGTCTTAACGCATTGACGCCCCATAACCCATTCAAGAGCGGGTCTACCATTGACGATATACTCATAAGCTTCAAGAGGGATATCTGTTATTATGATATTGTTGTTATAAATAACCGTCGATTTATCCTTTTCCTTACTATTCCCAGCGAATTTCATTTCAGTTACATAATAAAACTTTTCGGGATTAGAGATCTCTGTTTGTTTTGGATTACCCTTTTTAAAGGTCACTGGATAAGGCTCTACATCTTCATAATTTACGTGCAAATGACCGAGTTCACGTCCTGCTGTTACAAACTTCCAAAAATCATCGGCACTCTTTACACAAGGGATACGAGGCAATTCTTTGCATAAATTATGTGCATAACGTGTACGATAATCTTTTGAATGGAAAATCCCATAAACGTAATAGAATAAATCATCTTTCGTGATTTTTTTATTAGGATAAGCCGCTTTAAAATGCGCTAATCCCTCATCAGTAATGGCATCACGGCGTTGTAAACCAGCTGTTGTGTTTTCTTCTATAGAATGCGTAAATAAATGGGTTTGTTTTTCACTTTTACTTTTTGAAACCGTAGTATCTTTGTAAATATAAAGTGGAAAACATTGGTTACCACCATCCATCATATTAAGATTAGGCAAATCCTTAGCCATAAATACAGAAAAACCACTCCTTGCTCCTATGCCTGTAATTTGTATCACTCTATTTTCGACCGCTTGTCCTATCGGGAATATACGCGGCATTTGATAGACTGCTTCATTAAAGACGCTATTGTAATAAAGCCATTGTTTTGTAAAAGGGCGATAAAGGCTTTGAGTAAGGCATGTAGCTTCAAATTCTGAAAATTTGCCTCTTAATAATTCTCCTTTAAGAGTACTGCTCCAACTAATTTTTTTACTATCTGAATTTACGAAATTATCTACAGCCTTTTTACGTGTGTTACGGTCAGCATGTGGATAGATCTCATTAAAACATTTCACTTCGCTGTTATAAAAGGTAATCATATTACCCATATTCTTTGCTAAAATTTCACGGCTTGAGTTATACGCCCAAGCATCACGATTGGTTGAAACACCAAGAGAATAAGTTTCAAAGAGTTTTTTATCATGCCCCTTTTTGATACCCATAGCTAAGAATGTTTTGAAACTTTTATCACGTTGATGTATCCAATCACCATGCTTATCTGGTGTAATTATTTTCCAACCTTGTTTACTTCGTGTAATGCCACCAACACTACCAAAGTCTTGAATCATTCCAAGTTTTTTTTCGGTGGAAAGATTATCTCCAATGTCATGATAGTAAATTTTACACTCTCCAGAAACATTGGGATTTTTGATAAATAGCGTTACCGCAATACCAGTCATACT
>NZ_JBHIQG010000223.1:0-4007 GCF_042196425.1 Bartonella sp. AD328YNZD
ATATGAACAGCTTCAAGCAAAGCCTTTCGCATGTAATAATCAATGGCACCGATTAGGCTTGCAGCATCACATCCAACCTGTACAGCAATGCTTGCACCAAATCGATGAGGAAAATTCAACATAGTGTCACGGTGTGCTCTTCCAAACTCACGCGCTGCTCTCTTGACTTCTTCACGATCAACGGTTGTTTCGCGTAAGCGTTCAAGAGCAATCTTCTCGCTTTCAAGGGCAACTTGCATTCGCTCCAGTTTAATCTTGTATTCATTAGCGCCCTCTGTAGAGGTTTGTTTGATCTTTGTTCGCGGTTGACCATCCGGAGCTAAAAATGGAGCAGGGCGTTTTGTTGGATTCTCATTCCAGATAGCTGTTGCAAGCGCTTCATTAACAGAACCATCTTCAAAAAGAGCCTTATCAAACTTCCCTGTCTTAAATCGAGAAACCACTGCATTAGGAGAAACACGCATCTTTTTGGCAAATGCACGAAGCGATAAACCTTTACGCGTTTTCTTATTCATAGTGGCTCCTTGCCCTGATTTTTCCCCCAATTATGAATAATTGACGATCCGGTATAATTGGGTCTATATTCCGGTATGCGAACGGATACACTTCAAGTCACATAAGGATTATTGGTTTTCAAAAAAAACTTTGAGATAAGGTGCGTCTGCACAAAAGAAGATTGGGAAGCAGTGGATTCTCCACCATTGACAGGTGAGGAGCTTGCACGTTTAAAGCCAGCTAAAGGCGTTTTACCAGCCTCTTTTTTTAAGTCTGTAACAGAAGAGCGCCGTAAACGTGGGTGAAGTCTTAAAAAAGCAAGTGGTTGTTAAGATAACCACCTCCCCACTCTAAAAATAATGCTTTACAGTTGAAATTAAACTTCAATTGTATTACATTGAAATACAGTTGAGAGAGGAGAAGTCATTATGGCTACCAGTCGCATGGTTCAAGCGCGTGTACCGGAAGAAATTCAAAATGTCGCTAATCAAGTTATTCAAGCCTCTGGTTTGTCAGTAAGTGATGTCGTGAGAGTGTTGATGACACGTATTGCGCAAGATAAAGCTATTCCTTCTTTTTTGTTTCAACCCAATGCAGAAACCATAGCGGCTTTTGCTGAGCTTGATGAAGGCAACTTAAAAAAGTTTCATTCCGTAGACGAATTATTTGATGATCTCTATGCGGAC
Source organism: Bartonella sp. AD328YNZD (assembly GCF_042196425.1). NCBI lineage: Bacteria > Pseudomonadati > Pseudomonadota > Alphaproteobacteria > Hyphomicrobiales > Bartonellaceae > Bartonella > Bartonella sp. AD328YNZD. Next base: position 1,182 of record NZ_JBHIQG010000223.1, read on the forward strand.
GATTGAACGTACCACCATTTTCAAACGTGATTTCAAGCGTGAAATGAAAGGACGGTATCGGCATCTTTTAGATACTGATTTGCACCAAATCATTGCAGCATTAGCAAATGATCAACCTTTAGAACCTCGATATCATGATCATGCATTGACTGGGAATTGGAGCAATTATCGAGATTGCCATATTCGACCTGACTTAGTGTTGATTTATCGCTTGATTGGTCAAGACCGATTGATTTTAGTGCGTCTAGGCTCTCATTCACAACTTGATCTTTAGATCACCTCCCCATTTTAAGAACGGGGAGAGGAGATGTGTTTTACTTAAGCAACCTTTTTAATGGGGTTCTCGAAATTTGGTTCATAAGCGCGTAACAAAGAATCCATGCTATGCGGCAGTTCTGAATCGCCAAAATCTGTTAGAACTGTTAAGATTTTAAACATACTTGGCATCTCATCTTGAAGTTTTAAAATCAAAACCTTTTCTATTAATTCCATAACTTCAACTATGGCATTACAATTTTCATCTCCAATGCTTCGATGATTGGAAAACTGAGACAATGCCATCCACAAATCGCATAAGAAGTCGACACTGCTATTCATTGCACACCTCCATGGATTTGTTCTCTTAAACAAGCTAATCCTCTAGATGTAATTTTTGTTGAAGGCAGGACCTTTTCTGTACCATCCGGTCTTTGAATTGTAATAGCGGGACAATCCATGAATCCTTTCTTTATTTTGTCCTGATAAGGTAACAGAGGCGCCCCTGGAGCCCGTCGATAGACCCAATCATGTTTACGCAAGTAATCCGTTAAATCCTTTGGTCGTACCTCCAACATCTTTGCTGCTTCGATAAGACCAAACAACCCATCAGAGCGTTTTAAACCTTCCAAAGCCTCTGCTTTTGGTTCTAATTTAGCAATGATATTGTCTTTCCGCTCGTTTTCATCTTTTAAATGCGTTAAGACACCAAGCATTACTGCTGGACTGGAGTAGTCGATCGATTGAACATAGGATTGCTTTATCTCGCCCCTACGCCATGCAACAAATAACTTAATAAGCATATAACGGACTTGAGAAGATTTTTCTGTATTCGATAATGTCGCAATCAATAACGCCTGCTCTTCGTTAAGCCAATATTCTGTTACGTTATTGCCCTTTATTACGTGCGCCACAGTGGCGCACCTCCCAAACCGTTCTATTTCTTGCATATTTCTTGTAATTAATTTTCTAACGTCACGTGTACGAACAAACCCTAATTTTTCTGCTAAGTCCACATCGCGAATACGAGGCTCGTTTTCGACTTCTCGTAATTTGATTAATTTGTCTTTATTGATAGGTAAGTATGTGCTATTATTCACTGTAATTGACCTCTTTCAGGTTAGTTAGATGTTAAAGCGTTAGAGAGAGTTTTTGCGGACTTATGCTCTAGCGCTTTTTCTTTTTTGAGAATGTTAATTATTTCAGATGAAAGAGAGCGATCATTCTCAGTCGCCCGATTAAACAACCACTCCTTTAATGTATGTGGCATATTTATTTTATATTGGATCGTTTTCATTTTACCTCCATATGCACATATTTAGTACCATAAAGGTACCTTGTGTCAAGTGTATTTTAGGTATATTTTAGGTGCATGACAAAAAAAGATCGTGTGCAATTTAAATTTCTCATTCCAATTGAACTGAAAAATCAATTGGAAGAGCTTGCTGAAGCAAATCATCGTAGCCTTACGGGTGAAATTCTTGCTCGTTTAGAAGGTTCTGTCCGCACTACCGTTACATTAAATCACCTACTGGCAATGAATTCAGAAGATCTCAAAAAGCTCCTTGAACAACCACTCGTGAATAAAAAACAATAAGATGCCACACATAGCCCCCTCAGAACGCTTTAAGCCTTCAAGTGCTTCTGCTTTTGGTGCTAATTCTGCAATAACATGGTCTTTCTGCTCAATTTGGCTTTGTAAGTGATTCAAAACACCAAGCAATGCTTCCGGTTTGGAGTAGTCAACTTGTGGTGTTGCTACTTGTTTCAAAAGCCGTTCACATTTGATAAAGTATTGACGTGCTTCATGTCCTTTATCATTACGTTCGATCATGGAAAGGTGTTTAGCCATATCTAAGGTGATATGGTATTCTTTAGAAGGACGCCCACCTGAACTTTCGCTCAAAAAAGAGCAAAAGTCATACCCTTCTTTAAATTTACAGTCTTGAATACGTCTGATAATCCAGTCTTTAAAGCTGGTTTTTACTTCTAAAAACGCATGCAAGTCACGTGCGTTTACCGTTTGAACAGTTTCTTGATCAATCGTTTGTTCCAATATTGGAATAAGAGTGTTCATGAGAACTCCTTGTAGTTAGAGGTTTTCAATTGACACTCAGTAAAGAGTGCCGGGCGCTGAAAACACGGCTACAAGTCCGTCGTTACACTTTTCCCGTGAGGGTATTGTATAGTGTAACCACACCCGACAAGGTCATTATATGCATGTAGCACATAATGAGTCAAAGTCTTTAAATACCCAGAAGATTGATTATTTCGGCAATCAATCCGCTTGTAGTTTCTAAGGTGTTTTCAGGCACCTGATTCAGGTATTCATATTGTTGCTATATTGTCAAGTGGTAAAAACTTTTTTCTAAAAAATAATCCACTATTGTACAAGGTGTATATTAGTGCACATTAAATTCGTTATTTATCAATGTGTTGTGCGTACAATGTACAGTTGATTTGAAAATTCTGTCGCTAGCGATAGTTCGCGCTCGCCTGCCCCGCAACGAAGCCAACCCGCTGGGAAGTACCTTTTTCATTGATTTTATTGATTTTTTTATGGAAAAAACA
>NZ_JBHIQG010000224.1:0-2633 GCF_042196425.1 Bartonella sp. AD328YNZD
GCAGAGGCAATAAAACAATTTATAAAAGATGAAAAGCAAACAAACAATATTGTGAGCTTAAAATGGCCAAACGATATTTTGCTCAGAGGTGTGAAAAGCTCTGGAATTTTGCTCGAGATTTTAAAATTGCCATCACAACAATATGCATTGGTTATTGGTATTGGAATAAATGTGAAATATAATTATGAAAACGCACTCTATCCCACTTCAAGTTTAAAGAATATTGGTTTGCATATTGAAGCAGAACAGTTATTTACGGTTCTGACGGAGTTTTTTTCTAAAAACTATCTCCTTTGGAAACAATCAGGAGGACGCAATATAATTCGCGAAAAGTGGCTTTTATACTCTGCTCATCTTGGGCAACATGTCAAAATAATCAATGATGAAAAAGTCATCGAGGGTATTTTTGATGGTCTTGATAGTGATTTTAACTGCATCATAAAACAAAATAATGGTCAAACAGCCATTATAACAGCTGGGGATGTTCATTTTGGTTCAGCTGCTTCTGCTCATGCAAATCGTATTAATTGATAAAGTTTTATTTCATCATCAGATTATCTTAATGATTTAGGAGATGTTTATGGTTGCGGCCAACGAGAATGAATTTGTTTTTTTACCTTTAGGAGGAGTAGGTGAAATAGGGATGAATCTCGCTGCTTATGGATTTGGTCCTGAAAATTTTCGTGAATGGTTGCTTGTTGATATGGGAGTTAGTTTTGCTGGACCTGAATTACCGGGAGCAGATCTTGTTTTGCCTGATATTCGTTTTCTAGAAAGTGAAAAACACAATATTCATGGTCTTGTTTTAACACATGCTCATGAAGATCATTATGGGGCCGTTCTTGATTTATGGCCAAAGTTACAAGTTCCAATTTACTGTACACCTTTTACGGCAGGATTATTGGAAAGTAAAAGGCAAGCAGATTTTGAATCTCAAAAAATTTCACTCAATATTTTTCAAGCTGGTGATTGTTTTCAGGTAGGTTCCTTTGCTGTAGAGGCTATAGCCGTTAACCATTCAATACCAGAAGCTGTCTCTTTAGCAATTACAACCTCTTTGGGGACTGTGATTCATACTGGTGATTGGAAAATCGATCATACCCCTTCACTCGGGGCTGTAACCGATGAAAAAAGATTTCGTGCTTTAGGCAAAAAAGGTATTTTAGCATTACTTTGTGATTCCACAAATGCGTGTCGGGATGGTATATCTCCATCAGAGCAGCAGGTTCAAACCAGTCTTTCTGAAATTATTTTGAAAGCTAAAGGGCGCGTTGCGATAGCAACTTTTGCTTCTAATATTGGTCGGATACGTTCTATTGCTCTTGCCGCTGAAGCTTCTGGGCGTAAGGTACTTGTCATTGGGCGTTCCCTTAAGCGAAGTATTATGGTTGCACAAGAGCTTGGTTATATGAATGGTTTAGCGCCATTTGTAACAGAAGATGATTATGGTTACATCCCGCGAAAAGATCTTGTTTTAATCGTCACAGGAAGCCAAGGTGAGCCGTGTGCTGCTTTGGCTAAACTTTCACGTGATGGAATGAGGAATATTGCACTCTCCGCTGGTGATACCGTTATTTATTCATCACGAAGTATTCCAGGAAACGAAAAATCTATTCTTGAGGTACAAAATCGTTTCATTGATTTGGGTATTGAAATTATTACGAATGAAGATGCTCTTGTTCATGTTTCAGGTCATCCCCGTCGTTCAGAACTTTTACAGATGTATGATTGGATAAAGCCACAGATACTTGTTCCTGTACATGGGGAAGCAATGCATCTTAAGACTCACGCAACTTTAGCCCGTCAAGCAGGTATTCAAACTGTTATGGATATCAGAAATGGCTATATGTTACGTCTCGCACCAAAGCCTGTAAAAGTTGTTGATCAAGTTCCTGTTGGACGTATCTATAAGGATGGTTGCCTAATTGGGGATGAAGATGAATTAGGGATTCGTGAACGCCGCAAACTCAGTTATGCTGGTCATGTTACTATTTCTCTCCATATAAATAATAAGTATGAATTATTGGGGGATATCGGTCTATCAACATTCGGGTTACCTGAAAATAATGGAAAAGGGGAGAGTTTGAAAGATATTCTTTTAGATATTGTAGAAAATACAGTTTATAACATCCCACGGCTAAAACGGAACAATAATGAACTTATTCGAGAGGCAACACGACGTGCAGTAAGAGCAGCTGTTCATGAGATTTGGCAAAAAAAACCTATCTGTACAGTTTTTTTGCATCGGTCAAAATAAAGAATTTTCCTATTACGTTATTTAAAGAGAAAAGCATTTTTATTTTATTGCTAAATAAGAAAAATAGAGAATAGAGCACAATAAATTTTGAAACAATAAGATCGTTATATTTGCAAGTATTCAGAATGCGGCTATAGATGAATGGAGGGTGTGTTAAATTGTTTCAATATGGTAGATCTGATTAGGAGTTAATTATTTCAATGCGTCTTTCTCAATATTTCCTTCCCCTGTTAAAAGAGAATCCTAAAGAAGCAGAAATTGTTTCTCATCGTTTTATGTTGCGTGCTGGGATGATTCGACAGCAAACATCAGGAATTTATTCTTGGCTTCCTTTGGGAAAAAAAGTGCTTGATAAAGTTTGTAAAATTATTCGTGA
>NZ_JBHIQG010000224.1:2733-3970 GCF_042196425.1 Bartonella sp. AD328YNZD
TCTTATGTTCGTTCTTATAAAGATCTTCCGCTTAATTTGTATCATATTCAATGGAAATTTCGTGATGAAATTCGTCCACGTTTTGGTGTGATGCGGGCACGAGAATTTTTAATGAAAGATGCTTATTCTTTTGATCTTGATTATGAAGGTTCTAAAACATCTTATAACCGTATGTTTGTTGCTTATTTACGCACTTTTTTTCGTCTTGGTTTAAAAGCAATTCCCATGCGTGCTGACACAGGTCCCATTGGGGGGGAGCTCAGTCATGAATTTATCATTTTGGCTGAAACGGGAGAGAGCGCTATCTTCTGTGATAGACAATTTCTTGAACTTACCGTTCCCCATAGTTCAATCGATTTCAGTGATAAAGCTGTTTTAGATGATATCGTTAAACAGTGGACATCTTTTTATGCAGCGACAGAAGAAATGCATGAGGAAGAGGAATGGGCTAAAATTTCTGATAATAATCGTCTTTCAGCGCGTGGTATTGAGGTTGGGCATATTTTCCACTTTGGTACTAAATATTCCGCTCCAATGGGAGCAAAAGTTATGGGACAAGATGGAAAAGAGCATGTGGTCTCTATGGGATCTTATGGTATTGGGCCTTCGCGTCTTGTTGCGGCCGCTATTGAGGCTTCTCATGATGAAAATGGTATTATTTGGCCAAAGTCGATGGCACCGTTCGATTTTGGGATTATCAATATGAAGCCCGATGATGAAAAATGCACACAGGCATGTGAGTTTCTCTATCAGGGATTAAAGAAGGTTGGTTTTGATCCGTTATTAGATGATAGAAATGAACGTCCTGGATCAAAATTTGCAACAATGGATTTGATTGGTTTGCCAACGCAAATCATTGTTGGTCCTAACAGCATTGCACAAAATGAAGTTGAAATTAAAGATCGCAAAACAGGTGTAAAAAAATCTCTAAAGGTTGAAGATGTACTCAGCCAACTTTCTATAATTTAATAGGAAATATTATGAAGAGGCTGAAAAACAAATGCTTTTCATCTTATGAGTGGATGATCGCTTTTCGTTATATGATTCCCAATAAAAAACATGTCGTTGCCTCTGTTATTTCAATTATTTCTCTTATTGGGATTATGTTGGGCGTATTTGCTCTGGTTGTTGTTATGGCGGTGATGAATGGCTTTCGTACAGAACTTCTCAATCGTATTCTTGGTATGAATGGACATCTTATTGTTCAAACAGTTGATTCTGGTTTTTCTGATTATAA
>NZ_JBHIQG010000225.1:0-3933 GCF_042196425.1 Bartonella sp. AD328YNZD
GAAAATTTCATTTCTGTAACGTAGTAAAATTCTTCGGGATTAGAGATCTCAGTCTGTTTTGGATTACCCTTTTTAAAGGTGACTGGATAAGGCTCTACAGTTTCATAATTCACGTGCAAATGACCGAGTTCACGCCCTGCTGTCACAAATTTCCAAAAGTCATCAGCACTCTTTACACAAGGGATACGAGGCAGTTCTTTGCATAAATTATGTGCATAACGTGTACGATAATCTTCCGAATGAAGTAGACCGTAAACATAATAGAACAAATCATCTTTTGTTATGGTTTCATTCGGATAAGCGGCTTTAAAATGGTCTAGACCTTCATCAGTAATGGCATCACGGCGTTGTAAACCAGTTGTTTTACTTTCTTCTGTAGAAATTAAAAATAAATGAGATTGTTTCTTGTTTTTATCTTTTAAGACCGTAGTATCTTCGTAAATATAGCGTGGAAAGCATTGGCTATTATCTATTATACTTACATCAGGTACATTTTTAGTCATCAATACAGAAAAACCACATCTTGCTCCTACAGCGGCAATTTTTATAACTCTATTTTCAATCATTTGTCCTATGGGAAAAATACGTGGAATTTGATGAAGCATTTCATTGAAGGTAGTATTATAATAAAGCCATTGTTGTGTAAAAGGACGGCATAGACTTTGAGTAAGGTACACCTCTTCAAATTCGAAGATATTGCCTTTTACCAATTGTTTCTTAAGATTACTACTCCAACTAATTTTTTTCGCATCAGCGTTTACGAAATTGTCGACAGCATTTTTACGTATTCTGTGATCAACATGTCCATAAGCATCATTAAAACGTTCCACTTCGCTGTTATAGAAGGCAATCATATTATTCATATTTTTCTTTAAAGTTTCACGGCTTGAATTGTATGCCCATGCATCGCGATTGCTCTTAATACCATATGAAAAAGTTTCGAATAGCTTATTATTATGCCCTTTTTTATCACCTAATACTAAAAACGCTTTGAAACTGTCATCACGTTGATTAATCCAATCACCATGCTTATCTGGTTTAATGATTTGCCAGATTGATTTATTTATGATGCTATTAACACTACCAAGGCGTTCTAGAGCTGTAAGTTTATCTTTTGTTGTGAGATTATCACCAATATCATGATAGTAAATTTTACAAGGTCCAAAAGCATTGGGATTTTTGATAAATAAGGTCACGGCAATGCCGGTCATACTACCATTGCCAAAAACATTTTCTCCTTCTTCCGCTTTTCCATTGCTTAACATATTTTTACGGATATCACCTCGTAAATTAAGCACATAAATACTCGTAAATTCTTTGGCTAAAGATTTCCGTAAACCGTCCATTGTCGACTTTTCTATATAACCAGAACCAGAAACAAAACCGATTACTCCAGCATTATCAATACGGTCACTAGCCCAACGAATAGCACGAATATAACTATCATAAAGTGCTTGCATATTAGTTGCTTTTGAATAAGCAGCATAAGTTTCACGAACACGGTTATCTAATACATGATAAGATGTGTTCGGATTATTATCATTGGCACTTTTTTGTCCTACCGAATAAGGAGGATTGCCAAAGATAACTTTGATATCCAGTTTCTTTTGATGCTCTAAATATTCACTGTTTTCTTTAAACAATTTCTGTAGCAGGTTCTTCTCTTCAATCATCCGAAACGTATCAGCCAAACCAATATGCTTAAAGGGAATGTAATCTCCTTTCATAAGACTATGATACGTCGATTCAATGTTAATCGCTGCTATGTAATAGGCAAGTAAGACAATCTCATTAGCATGGATATCGTAACGGTATTTATATTCCATATCCTCTGGTTTGATCAGTTTTGATTGTAAAAGCCTTGTGATAAAGGTACCCGTTCCCGTGAAAGGGTCAAGAATAGACACACCACGGGATCCCAAGCTTGTTCCAAATTCATTACGCAACACATCATCAACAGAATGAATGATAAAATCAACAACCTCAACGGGCGTATAAACAATCCCAAGCTTATCCGTGGTTTTCTTAAATGCCTTGGCAAAAAAACTTTCATAAAGTTTGATAATAAGATTCTGTTTGGCATGAGTTTCCGTAATGCCTGCTGTACAGAACATGACACTTTTGTAAAATTTATCAAGATCTTTCGTTTTCTCTTCGATATTGGTTTTATCCAGTTCCGTTAAGATCTTGTCCATTGCTTGTGAAATGGCATTGTTCTGTACAAATTCATTACCGTCAAATAAAGCTTCAAACACGGGACGCGTGACAAGATGTTGTGCTAACATCTCAATGGCTTCCTCTTGCTTTATTTCACTGTTGACGTTGTTCTTTAATTCCTTATGAAAAGCATCAAAGGCGTGAAAGGCTTCACTCTTTTCATCGGAAATCATATCTTTAAGATGATTGATATGGTTTTGAGCAATCTCAGCAACATTGTTTGCCCATATGCCCCAATAATCGGTGATTTTAAAACTATCCAGAAAAATGGCTTTGACAAAATCAAAAAATTCAGAACGGTGGAATAAGTCTCCTTGTCCTCCAGATACCGATTGAGATTTGCTTTCTGCTGTTCCAATCGTGCGTCCAGAAACTTCTGCTTTTGATTGGATTGAGATCTCATCAACCGTTGTGGTGAGTTCTTTTAATTCATCGGCTCGTTTAATCTCTATAATCTCAATCGTATGGCTGCTATCTTGTCCTAAAGACATCTGATTAATCGTCCGAGCAAGTCTCTCATCATGAGAATGTAAAGCATGTAAAACTTGCCAAACAACACGGTATCTCTTATTGTTTTTTAAAGCCTTTTTGGCTTCTAAGTGTGAAGGAATGATAATGGGTAAAATGATATAGCCCGTTTTCTTCTTTGGAGCACGGCGCATCACACGCCCTACCGCCTGTATCACATCTACTTGGCTATTACGCGGGTGTAAAAACATGATGGCATCAAGAGCAGGGACATCAATCCCTTCAGACAGACACCGAACATTGCTTAAGATCCGACAAACATTTTGACCCGCATCTTCTTTAAGCCAATCCAATTCCTCATTGCGTTTTTTGACGCTTTGCGTTCCGTCAATATGTCTTACTTCACAGTTTAGAAAGGGAACGGTTTGAAGGAAATCATCAATATGAGATTTGATAATTTTATTGAAGAGCTTTGTGATATATTGAGAGGTGTTGATATCTTTGCAAAAAGCTAAAGCACATTGCATGGGCTCTGTATCATCATCAACAACAGCAGCTTGCTTATCTATTTTGGTAAGGGCTCTATAACAGCCAATAATTTTTGCCGCATCATCTAAATCAATTTCATGGTTTTCATTGGCAATAATCTCCTGTATGGCTGGTGTGATATAGGTTTCATTAATACCCAAGACCACAATCTTGTAAGGAGTTAACAGTTCATTATCGACAGCTTCCGCGAAGGTATAATGATGAAGTTGTTTTCCATAAAGGGTTTCATCATCCATAGATGCCAAAACAGCATTAATCTCATCCGCCCGCCTTTTAGCAGTGTCACTAAAGATACGAGGCGTTGCTGTCATATACAGACGTTTTTTGCCCCGAATGATGCTGTTATCATGAACCTTGATAAAATCAGATTCATTGTCGTCAGTTCCCAATGAAGCACTAGTGGTTCTATGGGCTTCATCACAGATGATCAAATCAAATTCGGGTAAACCATACTTTTTTTGTGCATCCGAAATCACTTGAATTGAATGATAAGTTGAAAAGACCACGGTCATCGCATCTGCTAGGTTTTCGCAAGCTTCTTTGGCAAGGGCTTTTGCATCCGTGGTAGCAGGGAGAACAAGATCTGATGTTTCCATACCAACAATATCATCTTGGTTTTTACGACGCTTGCCTACTTTTGTATCAGAACAAACCGCAAAGGAACGCAACGGGATTTGTGCATCGGCTGTCCATTCACGG
>NZ_JBHIQG010000226.1:0-3897 GCF_042196425.1 Bartonella sp. AD328YNZD
TGGTGCTGGAATTAAAAAATATGCACCTTCAGCTTTTGTTATTTGTGTTACAAATCCCCTTGATGTAATGGTATGGGCATTGCAGAAATTTTCAGCTCTTCCAGTGCATAAAGTGGTTGGTATGGCTGGTGTTCTGGATTCAGCGCGTTTTCGTTACTTTTTATCTGAAGAACTTAAAGTCTCTGTCAAAGATGTGACAGCTTTTGTTTTAGGTGGGCATGGTGATTCAATGGTGCCTTTGGTGCGTTATTCAACAGTTGGTGGTATTTCTTTGCCTGATCTTGTTAAAATGGGTTGGACAACACAGGAAAGAATTGATCAAATTATTCAACGTACCCGTGATGGTGGTGCAGAGATTGTTAGTTTGTTAAAAACAGGTTCTGCTTATTATGCACCAGCAGCTTCTGCTGTTTCTATGGCTGAGGCCTACCTAAAGGATACTAAGCGTGTTATGCCTGTTGCAGCCTATCTTTCAGGGGAATATGGGGTTAATGATACCTATGTTGGGGTACCTGTTGTACTTGGTGCAGGTGGTGTTGAACGAGTCATTGAAATTGATCTTGATAAAGAAGAAAGAGGTGCTTTTGATTATTCAGTAAATGCGGTTAAAAAGCTTTGTGAAGCTTGTATTGCTCTTGTGCCTAGCCTCAAGTAAATTGAACAGGATTTTGTTCATTAAAATTAAAGTATTTAGAATATTATAACTTTAGGACTAATAATAATCCATAAAAGAAAAGGACAAATGCATGAATATCCATGAGTATCAGGCCAAACGTCTGCTTCATGAATATGGAGCACCAATTGCAAATGGTGTCGCTGTTTATTCTGTAGAGCAAGCTGAAAAATGGGCGGAAAAATTACCCGGATCTCTCTATGTGGTTAAAAGTCAGATACACGCTGGTGGTCGTGGTAAGGGTAAGTTTAAAGAACTTGGTCCTGATGCAAAGGGGGGTGTTAGGCTTGCAAAATCTGTTGAAGAAGTTGTTGCAAATGTTCAAGAAATGCTTGGAAAAACTTTGGTAACCAAACAAACTGGTCCAGAGGGTAAGCAGGTCAACCGCCTTTATATTGAAGATGGTGCCGATATTGAACGGGAGCTTTATCTTTCACTTTTGGTTGACCGTAGCGTTGGTCGAATTGCTTTTGTTGTTTCAACAGAAGGTGGAATGGATATTGAAACGGTTGCTGAAGAGACACCAGAAAAAATATTCACACTTCCCATTGATGCTGTAGAGGGTGTTACTTCTGCTGATAGTGCAAGACTTTGTGATGCGTTGGAACTACAAAGTAGTGCGCGAGAAGATGGTGAAAAGCTTTTTCCGATTCTCTATAAGGCATTTTGTGAAAAAGATATGAGCCTTTTAGAAATCAATCCGCTTATTGTGATGAAAGATGGTCACTTGCGCGTTCTTGATGCAAAAGTTTCTTTTGATAATAATGCTCTGTTTCGTCATCCAGATATTTTAGAATTGCGCGATCTTTCAGAAGAAGATCCAAAGGAAATAGAAGCATCAAAGCATGATCTTGCTTATGTTGCTCTTGAGGGTACGATTGGTTGCATGGTTAATGGTGCTGGGCTTGCTATGGCAACAATGGATATCATTAAGCTTTATGGAGCAGAGCCAGCGAATTTTTTGGATGTTGGTGGTGGAGCATCAAAAGAAAAAGTGACAGCTGCTTTTAAAATTATTACGGCCGATCCGAATGTTAAGGGCATTTTGGTTAACATTTTTGGTGGTATTATGCGTTGTGATGTCATTGCTGAAGGTGTGGTTGCTGCTGTTCGTGAGGTTGGTTTAAAGGTTCCCTTGGTTGTTCGTCTTGAAGGTACTAATGTTGAGCAAGGTAAAGCAATTATCAATGAGAGTGGTTTGAATGTTATTCCTGCTGATGATTTAGATGATGCTGCCCAAAAAATTGTTGCAGCCGTGAAGGGAGCTTAAGTTATGTCGATTCTTGTGAATAAAGAGACAAAAGTTCTCGTTCAAGGGCTTACAGGAAAAACAGGAACATTTCATACAGAACAGGCGCTTGCTTATCATGGTACGCAAATGGTTGGTGGCGTTAATCCTAAAAAGGGTGGAGAAACATGGGAAGGTTCAAAAGGCGAAACTCTTCCTATTTTTGCTAATGTTGCAGAAGCAAAAGAAAAAACAGGCGCGGATGCTTCTGTTATTTATGTTCCTCCTGCAGGGGCTGCGGCAGCTATTATAGAGGCTATTGAAGCTGAAGTTCGTTTAATTATCTGTATTACGGAAGGTATTCCCGTTATGGATATGGTGAAAGTAAAGGCGCGATTAGAAAACTCAAAGTCGCGTCTTGTTGGTCCTAATTGTCCCGGTATTCTTACACCAAATGAATGTAAAATTGGTATTATGCCTGGTTCTATTTTTAGAAAAGGTTCTGTTGGCGTTGTCTCGAGGTCGGGAACTTTAACTTATGAAGCCGTTTTTCAAACGAGTCAGGAAGGTCTCGGACAAACAACTGCTATAGGGATTGGTGGCGATCCTGTTAAGGGTACTGAATTTATTGATGTGTTGGAAATGTTTTTAGCGGATGATGAAACCGAGTCTATTGTTATGATTGGTGAGATTGGTGGTTCTGCTGAAGAAGAAGCAGCACAGTTTCTGCAAGATGAAGCAAGAAAAGGTCGTAAAAAGCCAGTTGTTGGCTTTATTGCTGGCCGTACGGCTCCTCCAGGACGCACAATGGGACATGCTGGTGCTGTTATTTCTGGTGGTAAAGGTGGAGCAGAAGATAAAATTGCGGCAATGGAATCAGCAGGGATTCGTGTGTCTTCTTCGCCATCACAGATAGGTAAGACTTTGATGTCAGTTTTGAAAGGCTAAAAGAAAGTTTCACCTGAATAAGAAAAGGTTCTTAGATTCAGGTGAAAAAGCTTGAGTATAAATAAGGTAAAACTTTTTTGAATGTTCGATCACTGCTTGTTTGTAAGCATTTAAAGATCAAAAAGAGATATGAGATATAAGGAGACGGAATAAATGTTCCGGAGAAGTATATGGCAAGGCAGGACGAAATAAATAGCCTTTTTGCACAGACATCATTTCTTTATGGTGGGAATGCGGATTATATAGATCAACTTTATGCTCAATATGAAAAAGATCCTACCAGTGTTGATTCACAGTGGCGTGCTTTTTTTGAAGGACTTCATGATAACAAAGAAGATGTTCTTAAAAATGCTGAAGGAGCAACATGGCAGCGTGATCATTGGCCATTAAAAGCAGAGGGTGAATTGATTTCTGCTCTTGATGGTGATTGGTCTTCTCTTGAAAAATATTTTGGCGATAAATTAAAGGAAAAAGCAATAACAGGTGTTGCACAAAATGGAAAAACTTCCAGTGAACAAGATATTATTCGTGCAACACGTGATTCTGTTCATGCAATTATGATGATTCGTGCGTTTCGAGAACGGGGACATCTTCATGCACAACTTGACCCTCTTCAATTGGCCGAAAAACAAGAAGATTATAAAGAACTTTCTCCAGAAGCTTATGGTTTTACTCCAGCTGATTACGAGCGTCCCATTTTTATTGATAATGTTTTAGGGTTGGAATATGCAACTATTCCGCAAATGCTTGAGATTCTCAATCGTACCTATTGTTCAACAATCGGTGTGGAATATATGCATGTTTCTGATCCGGTTCAGAAAGTATGGCTTCAAGAACGCATTGAAGGGCGAGATAAAAAAAATTCTTTCACACAACAAGACAAGAAAGCTATTCTGAATAAGCTTATTCAGGCAGAGGGATTCGAACAGTTTTTAGACACTAAATATAAAGGTACAAAGCGTTTTGGACTCGATGGTGGTGAGGCGCTGATTCCCGCTCTTGAACAGATTATCAAATGTGGTAGTGCTTTGGGGGTTAGGGAAGTTAT
>NZ_JBHIQG010000227.1:0-3896 GCF_042196425.1 Bartonella sp. AD328YNZD
AACTTCCCTGAACCCTGCAACTCTGGTTTTTATCTATAGGGAAAGCCGAGCTTATCATTCGTATTAAGCAGCGATCAGGAAAATATATCATCACACTCTATGGGCTTTATCATGAAATTCACAAGAAAAGAAACCAAAAAGTGATCTTTAAAAAAATAAAGGCTCCACTAACAGTGGAGCCTCTTAGAAATTTACTCTTTAAAAAATTAGAATTTATAAGCTACACCAACACGGAAATCATTGGTTTTGTAGTTAACTTCAAGTTTTTCCTTTGCAAATTTCTTTTTACCAAAATCAGAGTAACGATATTCTGCACGTACAATCACATTATCCAGAAGCGAGAAATCAACGCCACCACCAAGTGTGTAACCAATCATGGTTTTTGTTTCATCAGCTAAGTTCTTAGAAGAAACGACTCTTCCATCCTCATCCTTAACGGATATTGATACAGTGTCTTGGAATTGCCCATAAGCAATACCACCAGCGAGATAAGGCATAAAGCGATCAGCAGCAAAACCAATACGGACCCGTGTAGCACCACCCCAATTTTGCTTGAAAGTATGATTTAAAGTTTCAGCTTCATCCTCTTGACCAAGACCAAGTTCAGAAGCCATCTTTTTTATTTGTTCTATACCATATACACTGGAATTGTTCTTATCCACCGCTTGTGTACTTTGTGCACCGTGTCCAGCCATATTCTGTCCACCATGAGAACGAGAAGCATGTGGATTAGCACCAGAGCCATGCCCACCTGCATGAGATGCACCATGCGGATTAGCATTTCCGCTACCATGGGCGCCATGATGACCTCCCTGTTGAGCTCCGCTTGTTCCATTGGAAGCTTTTGCTGTTTCAGAAGATGATCCTGATCTCGCGAGGACAAATGTCCCTCCGCTCGGTACTGTTCTTTCTTTTAATGATGATTGTTCCGATGCAGGTGCTTTTGCTGCTGGCTGACTTGCTTCTGTTCCCGTTGATGAGATAGAGGGCGCGGGTTTTACAGCAACCGATTTTGTTGGAGTAGCTTGCACTTGTACAGCCCCTGCTGATACAGATGATGTTTCTGCAGATTTTGCAGACGCAGTTACTCCATTTGTTCCTCCTACTGATGGTTGATCTCCTGTGTCTGATCTTGCCAATAGAAGCGTTGACTGCTCTGGTGAGCTTACTCCTGTGGTAGAGGATATTGATTTAGGTGCAGGTGATTTTAATCCATTTACTCCGCTTACCGATGTCGGTCCTGTACCTGATCTTTCCAATGAGGACGATGGCGATTGCACTGAACTCACCGTCTGTTTAGAGGATGCTGATTGTGGTATTGGCGATGCAGATGGCGTTTTTAATGATGGTGTTGAAACTCCTGAATTTCCCCTTCCCACTACCACTGTTTTTTCTACTGTTGAATTGACATTGCCAGAACTTCTAGTTGTTGCTACTTTATTTGATTGTGTTGCTCCTGTTTGTGGTTGTTGAACTGTATTTACTGATTTAGTTAGTGCTTGACTGGATTGCGTTGCAACAGATTTTTCTGACGTGGATCCTGCTGTTGGAGTCCCTCCTGTTGTAGTTCCTGTACCTGCAGGTGTTCTTGAGGTGTCTTTTTGCGTTTGTACTCCTGTTAATGCTGTTGCTTGTGAGGTTGGAGATGTTTGTGGTTTTGCGGATCTGCGGGATCTTACGACTGCATTTTCTACTGTAGTGTTATCAGCCGCTCCTATAGTAATGGTCTTTGTGTGTTTTTTTCCAGATATCATTAAATCCGTATCGATGCCAAAAATAAAGTTATCACCGAGATCAATATTAGAACCTGCATAAAAACCACCTACAAAACCTGAAAGTTTAGGAGAGAACTCTTTATCCAGTGGTAAACTCTTTTCTTGACCAACAAGAGCCATATCCGCTTTGCTCGAAAAACCACCCGCTTGGACACCTAAATAAAGACCTGTCCATGAAAAAGTAGGTGCAACAATGGTAGAAGCAGTCGATGATGCTGGCTGATGAGGAATCATAACATCAGCAGCTAGTGCTGTAGACGCTGAAATTAAAGAAAAAATAGACGCCGTTATTAAACGTTTTGTATTCATAAAATCTCTCCAAATATCCAAAATGGAATATATATAGAGCATCTTTTTTGAAAGATCTGTAGCAAAAATGACACACTCACAAAAAAATAAAGAATTTTTGCAAATAAAGCTTCTTAAACTTTTAATATTGCATTCAATAAGAATTTTTAAACTAAATCACACTAAAATTATGTGTATTAAAGTTGGATTCATTTTCATTAAAGTTTCGCATAACTGTTAATGATAATATTCTTTATAAATTTTTGTACCGAAATCTGAATAACCGTATTCTGCATGCAATAAACTATCATCTGCCATTGCAAAATTAATGCCAGCGCAAACAGTGAAATCAAATATTGCCTTTTTTTAAAACCAAGCGCCATCAAAGTTTCGTCTATTTATCATTATGATCTACTTTTAGTACTTTAGCGTTCGTATTTTGTATCTAAAATTAAGAAAAACAAAGAACTTCTTAAAACACTCGCAAAAAAACTTTTAGATTCTTTGCATAAATATCTTCATCATGACACATCAGTTTGATTTATAAGGATAATTTATTGTTTTCATGTTGAAGGAAAAAATAATACTGTAGGATTCTATCATTTAAAACCTGTTCCATGTTGTATTAATTAAAATCACTTGCTTGCACGTTACAAGCGAAATTTTCGTAAGGACGGACAAGACTTTCTCTGCTGAAGCAAGACTTAAGATTTGCATTCAAGTTGTTCTGAATGCTTTTTACAATAAGGGCTATTTAAGCGTTTCTTGACACTGCGCTGTGATATGATAGCACCTGGACGACAAATGGGCAAGTTTTCGGCTTTATGATTTCCACAGGAGCATGTAAGCATCAATGGTTTCATTTGCATTGTAGCTGAGCTTTCTGCTTTCTGGAACCTTATCATAAGGAGTTGGCATACCACATTCTAATAATGCTTTTGCTACCTCTGTAAAATCTGCTCCTAGTTTTTCCCATGCCCCTATAGAAGATGTGGGAGTTTTATTAAACTGGCACCCAGCTATACTCAATAGAGTTATCACACTTAATAATTTTAAGGTTTGTTTCATTTTTTGCTCCATGAATTAATTGAATCAATTTGTATAGAATTATCGGTTTTTCATAACTGTCTTTGATAGGTTTTACATTTTTATCTGTTGCATAGATTACATTGCCATTTTCATCATGCTCAACTTCTCCCTCAGGATGCTCTTTGACATTTGCGATTTCACGCACTTTGTCCCAGTATCCAAATATTTTATCCGATAAATCATTGATCATGTCTAAGCGATTATGCACGATGCCCTCAAGCGCGATATGGCATCTATCGGTGTGACAGCCCTGATGGGCTCTGTGCTGCGATGTTGTTATTGAAAGAGAGCCTATGATTTGTCCAGCATCTTGCCCCATCGCCCTCTGTCCAGTTATATCAGTAAGGATGATGGTGCACCGCTGATAGCGGATTTGTATATTCTTCCACTTCATCATGGGCTTTGCCGTGATTTAAAACATTCTTGGCAATGTTTTTTATCGTGTCATTCCCAGAAATGCTAAACCCTTGACTGCTGGCTGTAGCATGCTCACTGTTGGTGATATCACTGGTATTGATACTTCCTGTGGTCAGGCTGTTTTTGTTCGCCGAGGCTGTGCTTTCAATAATATCTCCGGTCAAAGTTGTTTTATCTTTAACAGTGATATCAAAACCGCCATCACCAGCTTTAACCCCTGTTCGCTCCACAACGCTGTGATAATCTCTGGATGTAGCTTGCCAGCAGGTTTTGTATATTTTGCCACTAGGTTTTGTACCAATTCATTTTTTTTCAAAGAGTTTTAAA
>NZ_JBHIQG010000228.1:0-1756 GCF_042196425.1 Bartonella sp. AD328YNZD
TTTTGCCGTAAAACTTACAAGAAAAATTTAAAGGTAGGGAAATCTAAAAGCACACTGTAAAAATCAAAAAAACAATTTTTTTAAAGATGGTTTCCCGTATGTCATTGTATATTACGATTTTCAATGTTTTAAAAACTTCTCCCTCAAAGAGGAAAGCCTTTGTTCTTAAAGCGGGGGAGATTTGTTATAACAGTTAACAACAAAATAGAGAGAAGATGCTGTTTTACCAGCTGTTTTTGTTGCTTTATTCACTTAATCCCGTTGCAATTACCAAACCATAGTGATCAAAGAAGTGTGATATAGGGTGAATGAAATAACTTGGTTTGAAAGTGCGGTGCGATTTTTCACACCGCGATGCGTCGTGAAAAATGATCAGCATTGGGGGCTGGGCGGCGTATTCTATACTGGTGTTGTAGGGGCGTTTGTTAGTGATGGGATCTTGGATAGAAAATCATGTTGTCCTCTGTGGACACCTCCAAAGATACTATTCAGAAAATCGCATATTTCAATAGGTTTTTAGAGGTGTCTCATAGCATCAAAAAAATCATAAAATTACAAACAACATGTATGCTACTAGAGGTGTCCGATTTCAGAGTTTAAGGAGCTTGTCGGTTTAACGCTCTTTTATAGAATGATGAAGGCTGGGGCAAAGGTTCTAGCGCATTGGTATTCCTTAACAGTGGTAAAGGCTGTATAATTTTATACACCGTTGCAAATGTTATTGATAGGGCGTTCATACAAAAGCATATCATAAATCGGAATTTTTCTCTTGAGGCGATAAGAAGAGGGCTAGGCAAAACAGTAAAAATGCAGCGATAGAGAAGAGGAAGAATATGAGATATGTTTGACTTAAGGAAAGGCGTTGCTCTGTTAACGAATGTAGCAGAAAGCCAGCAAATACACCCCCTAAGGCTCCACCTATTTGCTGTAATATGCGTGTGATAACGGCTGTATCTTTGACGTATAAACTGTTGACATATTGGATGGGAGCAGACAAACATACAATGGTGGCGATGCCAAGCCCTACGCCTCTTAGCAAGAATCCAAGTCCATCCATGCTTATATTATAGCCGAAGCATAATAACCCAAAGCTTGATATCACCAAACCAATTCCTATCATGAAAAAGGGGGATTTTTCTTTCCACTTTTGGTAAATAAATTTCCTTCCAATCCATGCACCCACTCCTTGCAGAGCTAGGACTGCACCGATGATGAGAAGGCTATTTTCATGGGCTTGTTCCATGGCAATGGCTAGTGGGAAATAAACGAGGAAACTATAAAAAAGAAATGAAGCAACAAGCCCCATGATCATGAGCAATGTATAGCGCGCATTTTTAAATCCGCTAAAGACGATTAATTTGTTTTTTGCTTTCTGATTAGAAACAATGAATAATATGAGAGATATCACTGCTATAAGTGCTAGGATAAAGAGGGCGTTGTGGTTATTTATATTTCTGGCTTCTGTGAGGTAAAAAAACGAGAGAAGCGATATAGAAAATGCTAAAAATGCAAATAAGTTAAATTTTGTTTTTGTTGTTTCGTTGCTCTTTAAATGTTTTGCTCCAAGGGTGAGTGCCAATAAAATAAGCGGAATATTGATAAAAAATAACAAACGCCAAGACACATACTGAGCAAATGAAGCTCCTACAAGCGGTCCAAAGGCAGGAGCAAAAACCGTTGGTACGGCTATGGTGCCCATGGCTTGGCGCACTCGTGTCTGCCCAAATTGTAACGCAATAATGGTTTGGCTAAGGGG
>NZ_JBHIQG010000228.1:1856-3891 GCF_042196425.1 Bartonella sp. AD328YNZD
CCTGGAACGGTGGCTAGAAAATAGGACGTGACAACCCATTGTATATTATTTCCTTCCACGGAAAAATAACGCGCAAGGTCAGGAAGGATGACATTGACAATGCTCCCGTCTAGCAGAGGAAGTATGCTGGAAATAATAACGGTATATATGACATATTTTTCTGATTTGGTATAGGAATCTACCTTTTGCATGATCATGCTCCCTACAGATATTCTTTAAAATATTGCTTCCCCCCCCCATAAATCACAGAGCTCTAAGAATGAACACGCATTTGTGATATCTGCAATTTTGATATTGGAATGAATGTGATTGGAAGTGCTGATGGTCCCCTTGTGTATAACCCGCCTTTTTCTCTAGAATTAAGCCATCAGTTAAGCTGATGTCAATGAGTTTATCGAGGAGTCTATTCGCTGTCAATTCAATCTGTATGAGAGCAAAAGCAGAACCTAGACGTGCATGCCTGCTCCATTTGCATTTATTATTTAACATGGAAAATGTTAAAATCTTTATAAATCAAATTATTGACTTAAAAATCCAATGTTTGTTTATATATCATTTTTTATGATTAAATGATTATTTGGGTGTCAAATGTATTTTCAATAGTTTATAATTTTCTTTTATTAAATATGCTGCCCTTTCTGAAAAATGTTCGACAATCTCTTGATTGTTTAATAAAAATTAAAATCGGTTATAAGGAAGAGTTTGAAAATTATAGAGTAGGAAAAAGTTGCATTTTATAAACAACAAGGGAGGGTTGTTTCCATAACCCAAACATTTTTTCAAGTTGTTATGGTATCTTTTTAAATTGCTTGATTGATAAAAGTTTCATAATTATCAGAAACAATATATTGGGTATTTTCTTCTAAAGCTTTGAAATGTTCATGACCGCAATAGAGTTTTGCTTTTTCCAGATCGCGCAAGATGTCTTCGAAAATACTTCCTTTGCTTTCCACAACAAAATACAGTTTTTCTTGCCCATCTTGCTCGAATAATACAGCCTAATTGGGAGTATATGATCCAAGAGGTGTATCAATTTTAAACCATTTAGGCAGTTGCGCATAAACTTTAATCTCATCGTTTTTTTTCAAACGATTGTGCAAAACTGAACTCAATATCTGAATCACAAATACATGATCATAAGGTGATTTATGGTTTTTTACATATTCTTTTATAAAACGATTTGCTTTATATTTATTAAAGTGCATTTTCTATTTTATTTTTTCATATAATTAGCCAATGAAGTTTTTGCTATAATATCGCAATTTGTAAAAGACTATTTTGGTAATTCAATATGAAATTTTTTATGTCGGTTTCTTGTATTGAAAGCAATGGTACGATTTTTGATATCTGATAAAAATATTTACAAAAGAATTAATAACGCATGATTATAGAATTTTGTCCTTTGTTTGAAGCATGTAAAGTTAAGCCATTGTTTATTGATAGATTTTATGTTCATTATTTATTTGATACATTTAATCTAGAATGTAAATATGTATTCATATCCTCAAACTAAAATACTGGTATTGAAGTGGTGAGAGTGTTGCTTTGTTGAGAATAGATAATTGGGTAGGTTAGTATTCCCTTTGTATCAGAGAATTCAACTTATTCTCTCATATTGTGTGTGAATGAAATGTTAACCGCATAATGCTCCCTCTTACATGAGATGTAAAATGGTTTCCATATTGAGAAAAGTTGTTGATCGTAGAGGAATATTTTTCTGCGAAATTTGTTTGGCTTGAATGGAAAAAATAGAGCAATAGCCGCATATTTGTTATGCTGTAACGGCATATATATAATCGATGGAGTCAACACTTCATTTAAGAAGTTTTTTAAAGGAAAAACATAAAAAAATAGAATTATTGAAAAAAATCTTTTATTTTGAATCTTGTCTCTCACGATTATAAAAGATTCACGTAGATTTCGAAAATTCTTGTTGTGTTGAAAAGCATGAAAAATCAAGAAAATTTTGCAAAAAAGCTGCACGCATAGTGCAGCTTTTTATATATTTGCTTTAAAGGTAGACGTTTTAAAGCAT
>NZ_JBHIQG010000229.1:0-3872 GCF_042196425.1 Bartonella sp. AD328YNZD
GCTCAGTTAGGCGAGCGTTTGTCTGGAGTGATCCAAGATCCAGATATCGGCTTGTCGGGCGGTAAACGGGTGCGTGTTGGTGAACGCGTTTGTGAATTGGTCGCCGCAAAAGATGCCGGTGTTTTGTTGCAAGAAGTTGTCTAAGGGAAACTTTTAAACATGGCTTATGCAAGCAAAAGATTGATTGAAGAGCTCTGGGGCGTTGATTTCTTGACCGACTTATGTGGGATGGATGAGAATTCTGATCCAGTTCTTTTAAGAAAAGCCATTGATCTTGCGCTTGAACAGGCAAGTGGTGAGATTGATGTGCATCTGTCTCATCGCTACTGTGTCCCCATTGTTGGACAGCCAGCGGCTCTGGGTATGATCTGTGTCAATATTGCTGTTTATAATTTAGCCATACGCCATACGGCACTGACCACCACCATTGAAGATCGTTACAAACAGGCGGTTGATTTACTGAAACGCATTGCCGAAGGCAAAGCGGGTTTGGGTGTGGATGAACCTAAAATTATTAGCGAAGATGGTCCTGTTAAGGATGGGGCTTTTTTCCATGCTAAGCCGCGTTTGATGGGAAGGTAATATGTCTGTTGCAACCCATATTGAGATTAAAGAGACAGGGCTTGAAGCGGCTTTATCCTTTTTGCAAAAGGGGGCTGATAGCTCGATGGGGACTTTGGCACAAGGGGTTGGACGTCTCATTCAAGAGAGCACAAGGCGGCGGATTCAAAGTGAAAAAACCTCTGCCCAAGGAGAGAAGTGGAAAAACAATTATGCTCGCACCTCCATTCTTTTTGCCAGTGGGGCGCTTTCACGCTCCATTGATATGAAAGCTTCACCAGAAAAGGTGATTGTGGGGAGTGGGTTGGTTTATGCACGGATTCATCAATTGGGTGGGGTTATTCACCCGAAAAATGGCAAGACACTGCGCTTTTTTCTGAAAAGCAGCAAAGCACACCGCTTTGTTTGTGTGCATCAGGTAACCATGCCCGCCCGTCCTTATTTGGGGCTTTCAGAACGCAATAAAGTGGAAATTGTCAAAGCGGCAGAAGATTGGCTGGGAAGGGTCTTTTCATGAGTCAAACGGTCAAGCAAGCAGGGCGCATTAATCAGTTTCGTGAAGCGGTGATACGGAGCCTTAAAGGCGCTTTGCCGGATGTGCGTGATTGCGGCTGTCAATTTGGGCGTTTTAATTTAGAAGAATTGGAAACACAAATGCTTGTGGCTCCAGCAATACGGGTTGCGGTGTTAGAAAGCCGCTTGAGTTCTGTGGCTTCTGGACAGCAGAGTACTGATCTTCATTTAGGGGCTTTTATTATTACCACGGGTAAAGAGCGTGATATCCAAAGTTGGCTTCTGGCAGAAGCTATTGCGGTTTTATGCCATAGCGGGCAATTGTGGGGGCTAACGCATTTGAGTGCCCCGCGTGATGTCCAGATTGAACCGATTATCTCTGCGGCGATTAAGCAGCGTGGTGTGTCGATTAGTGTGGTGGAATGGCACCAAGATTTGTATCATTTGGGAAAAGATATTTTTTGTGATGAGGGAAAACTCAAAAGTGGTTTGATTTCATGGGACAATGAGGTGGGGGCATGAATGACGCATATCTCTTAAGTGATACCTTTCGACAAATCATGAAGCGTCTTGATGCCCTTGAACGCTGTCTTGCCAACCAACACATGATTGGGCGGGTTGTGCAAGTTGATGGCCATAGGGTTCGGGTGAAACTTTTCTCTGAGAGTGCCAATGGACAAGCGGTTTTATCGCCTTGGCTACAAGCGCAAGAAGCGGCGGGGGCTGTTTCCAGCAATATGCCGCTCCATGTTGGTGATCCGGTGCGGTTGTTGAACCCCCATGGTGAGATTGGCTCTGCCTCTCTGGTTGTACGCGATAGCTATAGTGAGGATATGCCTAATCCAGCCCGTCACGCCGAAGAGTTGGCGCTCTGTTATGCCGGTGGCGCTTTGCGGATGACAAAAGATGAACTTATTCTCTCCCATGGGGAAAACCAAATTCATTTGAGTGCACAAGGTTTGGTGCTTTCTCATCAAGCAACCCGTGTTGAATTAACGGGCAGTGTGCAGATTGAAGCAAAAGATTTACAGCATAATCAAAAATCTGTTGGCGCAAGCCATAAACACGGCGGGGTCAAAATGGGTCCCTCCACAACCTCTTCCCCTCTTTAAAGGAGTTTTATGATGCGTGAGAACACTTATGTTATTTTAACCAATGCCGATTTTGTTGCTGGTCAACGTTCACCGGGCAAGGGTGAGGAAATTTGTTTAAGTGAAGAGGCAGCAAAATACCCTTTGCTGCTTGGTCAGATTGCTGAAAAACCAGCCCCTGTTGTTGCGGCGACCCCAACGGTTTCTACCACAAAGACAAGCAAAGGGGCTTAAAGCATGCGGTGCGGGATGAGCGAAAAGGATGGCTCTCTCTTGTATGGCTTTGCGCATTGCCAACAATCACTCCATAAATGTTTAATGACAAGGGTAGGAACACGGGTTTTGCGTCGCCATTATGGGTGTGATGTCAGAGAATTCCAAGACGCCAATGCTGATCCTGCAACAATCTTACGTCTTTATCAAGCTATTGCCTGCGCGCTTGATGATCCAGAATGTGGAGAGCCTGGGTTCTCATTGCAAAGGATTGATCTGACCAAAGCAACGCGTGAGGGAACATTCCACTTTGTTTTAAGGGGAGTTTTTTATCCCGATGGCCATTTGGGGGATTGGTCCCATGGGCAAGAGATGCAATTTCCTTTAGAGGTCTCTTATGGCAGAGCTTGAACATTTACCCTTTTCACAGATTCCTTTGCCACAAATTATTGAAGAGCTTTCTGTTGAAGCAATTTTAGAGCAAAAGATTGCGCGTTTGATGGATGTTTTTGCAGCCCATCATATTCCCTATAATGTGGAAAAGACCGCCTATGACCCCGTGGTCATTCAATTACAAGCGGCTGCTTATGAAGAGTTGCTGTTGCGCCAACGGATCAATGAAGTAGCGCGAGACAATTTACTAGAATTTGCGCGTGGGACAAGTTTAGACCATTTGGGGGATTTTCATGGGGTCACGCGCCTTTTGGATGAAGATGATGAGCGGTTTCGCCGCCGCATTCGCTTAAATAGACAAGGACATTCCACAGGGGGCACAGCGCCACGTTATCAATATTTTGCGCTCTCCAGTGATATCCATGTCAAAGATGCTTTTGTTTATCGTGTGGGCAAAAGCCCGATTATTCATGTGGCTCTTTTTAGTGATAGTCCATCAGGGGTGGCAGATGAAGCTTTAATTGCCAAGGTGCAAGCCGCCCTTGATGAAAAACAGGTAAAAATGACCAATGATACTCTCTTGGTCAAAAGTGCGGTGCAGCGGGTGATCAATGTTTCTGCTGATTTTTGGTTGTTACCGGATGAAGGCTCCTTTGTTTTGGAAAGAGCAGAGCAGAATTTGAGAGAAGAATGGGCGTGCACATGGAGGCTTGGGCGTGATTTGTCTTTAAGTTGGATACTCAGTCGCCTGATGGTTGAGGGTGTGCACCATGTGAACATAACGCAACCGTGCAAGGATATTCTGGTCGCGCCTCATGAAGCAGTGACACTAGGGGAAATTGCCTTATCATTACGGGGGCACGCTTATTAATGCTCTCGTTGTTATTGCCCCCAAATTCAAGCTTGTTTGAACGTTGTCTTGCTGACGCAATGGCTGTTGATCCTCAAGTTAAAAGGGTACTCGAAGATATTTCCCGTGCCAAATTAATCACGCGTCCCCCTTCTTGGTTACCCTCTCTCATTGATGAATATGGTTTGCAAGAATTAAGCCCTTATTTCTCTAACTCTTATGATTTGATTGACCAAGGACTTGCATGGCAA
>NZ_JBHIQG010000230.1:0-3867 GCF_042196425.1 Bartonella sp. AD328YNZD
CTATAAACAGCCCTTATTCCACATTCGCAACACGTGTTCTTAGAATTCTCACTAGTGTTTTCTAAATTTTCGGGAAAAACTATAAATTTGATATTTTTCAAACGTCTTATTTGCTCTTTAGTGAATTTAAATCTATGACGTTACAATAGTTTTAAATTACTACCCCCCTTAACTATATGATCTATCTCTACAATAGAGAGGGATTTTACATTCTCCATTTTTTGAGAACTATAAATTTTGTTGTTTAATGCGATTAACAATCCAATCTTTAAAATAAAAATATGACCTTTATATATAATGATATTATCAAAAATTCCTAATCCCTGAATATTAGCAATGTTTTCGATATTATAATAAATGTGTCGTAAAATGACGAATTGTCATAATGATCACTCCTTTGTATTTCATTTAGATAATTTACATGCGTTATAATATTTGTATCAGCATTTATTTTTTGTGCTATATTTATACAGAGTTATCGTTTTTTATAAAAAATGATTAATTGAATCTGCATCAAAATAAAAATTCTGATACGAATTTAATAAAAATAAAAACACATGGCATATTGATTTTATTATTTTTACATAGAATGCCTATTTAAAGTATAGTCTACTCAAAAAACTAAAGCCTTTTTAAAGGCAATAATAACTATACTAACCGCCTCATAGAAGCCAATAAATTTTTAGAGATTAAGCCTCAAAAAGCACAAAAAACACGCACAATTTTCTATTTTTCTTTTTACTGTTCGTTAATTGATCAATTTTCAACTATGAGTTTTCTGCTCAGCCATTGCAAGGATTGCTTAATTTTTTAGGGATTACTTCACTTTTAGAATGATTATAGCTACTGCGCTCCCATAAGCAGCCGATCTTTTTTTAGAGATTTAATTGCTAAAAGGAGATACAATTTTCCACCTTGCGCTTTATTTTGATCAATCAGTAAATTTTCAAAGGCGGCGTTCAACCATGAGTTTTTTAATTTCAGCAATCGCTTTCGCTGGATTTAATCCCTTTGGACAAGTTTGGGCACAATTCATAATCGTATGACAACGATAAAGGCGGAAAGGATCTTCTAAATTATCAAGACGTTCACCACACATCTCATCACGTGAATCCGCAATCCAGCGATAAGCTTGAAGCAAAACAGCGGGCCCCAAATAACGATCACCGTTCCACCAATAACTTGGACATGAAGTCTGACAACACGCACACAAAATGCACTCATAAAGGCCATCGATTTTTTGGCGATCGGAGTGACTTTGTAACCATTCTTTTGCAGGTTCAGGAGAAACTGTTTGTAACCAAGGCTCAATAACTCGGTGTTGCGCATAAAAGCGATTCAAGTCAGGAACCAAATCTTTAACAACCGGCATGGAAGGCAACGGATAGACCTTAATGGGATGTTTTACATCATCCATCCCTTTGGTACAAGCTAATGTATTGGTTCCATCAATATTCATCGCACATGAACCACAGATGCCTTCACGGCAAGATCGACGAAGTGTCAAAGTTGGATCAATATGGTTTTTAATAAACAAAAGCCCATCAAGAATCATCGGGCCACAAGCGGAACGATCTACGTAATAGGTATCTAAACGAGGATTTTCCTCATCATCAGGCGACCAACGATAAACGTGAAATTCTGTTAGTTTTTTAGCACCTTTAGGTTTAGGCCAAACCTTTCCCGGTTTTACCTGAGAGTTTTTAGGAAGCTTAATTTGTACCATATTTCAGTCTCCCCTTAATAAACCCGTTTTTTAGGTGCAATGCGCTTTAAATCGATCCCACCATCAGCTTCAGATGTTAACGGGTCCACATGGACAGGTCGATATGATAACGTCACCTTACCCTCTTTTGACAAATGTGAAAGCGTATGTTTACGCCAATTTTTATCATCACGCTCTGGATAATCTTCACGCGCATGGGCACCGCGGCTTTCTAAACGAGCTTCCGCCGAATAAACAGTCATGATTGCATTCGCCATGAGATTTTCAAGCTCTAATGTTTCAACCAAATCAGAATTCCATATCAGAGAACGATCTGTAACTTTGATATCAGACAATTCCTCCCAGATTTTATTCATCCGCTGACATCCTTGTTGCAAAGAATCCTCTGTACGGAAGACAGCCGCATCTTCTTGCATCGTGCGTTGCATTTTTTCACGCAATACCGCTGTTGGTACCGCCCCTTTTGCAAAACGCAAACGATCAAAACGTGCTATAATTTCATCAACAGCAGCTTCATTCAGGGGTGGAATTTCTGCATTCCGATCAATAATTTTACCTGCGCGAAGAGCAGCAGCACGACCAAACACCACAAGATCAATCAATGAATTTGACCCCAAGCGATTAGCCCCATGAACAGAAGCACATCCCGCTTCTCCTACCGCCATCAACCCTGGTTGAATACGATCAGGCGAATCAGCCGTTGGATTGAGAACTTCCCCGTAGTAGTTGGTAGGAATTCCCCCCATGTTATAATGGACCGTTGGCAAGATGGGGATAGGTTCTTTTGTTACATCCACCCCTGCAAAAATCCGAGCTGATTCCGAAATTCCTGGTAAACGCTCGTGCAAGATTGCAGGATCAATATGGTTGAGAACCAAATGAATATGGTCCTTCTTAGGTCCCACGCCACGCCCTTCACGAATTTCAAGAGTGATACAACGCGAAACCAAATCACGTGAAGCCAAATCCTTAAAGGAAGGTGCATAGCGCTCCATAAAGCGTTCACCCTCAGAATTGATTAAATAGCCCCCCTCACCCCGAGCTCCTTCTGTAATTAAGCAACCAGAACCATAAATCCCTGTCGGATGGAATTGCACAAACTCCATATCCTGAAGTGGCAATCCAGCACGTGCGATCATTCCACCACCATCACCCGTACAGGTATGCGCCGATGTCGCAGAAAAATAAGCGCGTCCATAACCACCGGTTGCAAGAACAACCATTTTGGCAGAAAAACGATGTATTGTACCATCATCGAGATTCCATGCCACAACCCCCGTACAAACCCCATCCGTCATGATGAGATCGAGGGCAAAATATTCAATAAAAAATTGCGCATTATGCTTTAAGCTTTGTCCATAAAGCGTATGCAAAATGGCATGGCCTGTACGGTCAGCTGCTGCGCAAGTACGCTGAACAGGTGGACCTTCACCAAATTGTGTCGTATGTCCACCAAAAGGACGCTGATAAATTTTGCCTTCTTGCGTTCGCGAAAAAGGAACGCCATAATGTTCTAATTCATACACAGCAGCAGGAGCATTACGCACCAAATATTCCATTGCATCGGTATCGCCCAACCAATCAGAACCTTTCACGGTATCATATAAATGCCACTGCCAATTATCAGGCCCCATATTTGAAAGCGATGCAGCAATCCCCCCTTGTGCTGCAACCGTATGTGAGCGCGTTGGAAAAACCTTCGTAATACAAGCTGTCTTTAATCCTTGTTCCGCCATACCTAATGTTGCACGTAATCCTGCACCACCTGCCCCAACAACAACAACATCAAATTTATGATCTACAGTGCGATAAGGGGCGTTACCTGCTTTAGCGCCCAGAGATGATCCTGTACCCGCCATACTTGTTTAACCCCCTAATGCAATTTTCAAAAGAGAAAAAATAATGATACCACCTACGAGAAAACAAAATAAAATATTTAACGTCAAAAAGAATATCCGAAAACCTTCACGTGGAATATAATCTTCAATCACCACCTGCATACCAAGTTTCATATGATAAAGGACCGAAAAAGTCATCAATCCCATCAAAATAGCAACAATAGGATGTGCAAGCCGTGCACGCACAATACTATAATCCTTGCCCACAAGCGAAAGAATAAGAACAATAAAAAATATCAAAAG
>NZ_JBHIQG010000231.1:0-3862 GCF_042196425.1 Bartonella sp. AD328YNZD
TGATCATTCCTCAAAGTTTATTTTCTAATTCAACTACAGCACACACAGTATAAATCCAAAGCTTGCATCTCTTTAAAATTGCATTTATTAATGCAGAGGTGTATAGAATATATATGGTAAAGTTACATGAGAATTTTCTCAAAAAAACAAGAGACAGAATGCAGTAAACACAAAATTTTGTTTTGAAATAAATATTAGTCCTCAATACAATAAATTAAAAATAAAAAAATAAAGAGAAATTAAAACTATAATATTGACATTACATCATAGAATATTAATACATAGTGTGCTTTTATTAATCAAAATTTATACCATGATGATTTACTGAGGGAGATAATTCGTGGCACGTCCTGAAACTGAATCAAAAACTATATTTGGAAAACGTTTACGTTATGTACGTCTTGCTTTAGGCGATCCATCACGTGAAACCTTAGCGAAAAGTTTTAGCATGACAAAAAATTCCATTGCTTTTTACGAGCGTGGAGAGAGAGAACCCAATCTTAGTGTCTTACAAACATACCGCACGTTGTATGGTGTCAATATTAATTGGCTTTTAACTGGACAAGGAAAAATGTTTGATGCCGAATACACAAAGGGTGATTTTGACTGGAATTATTTTATTAAAAAAATTGAAGGGCTTGAAGAAACAATTGCCAATAATGATCATAATGAAAAACTAAATCGAGAGAAAATCGATAGCTCTTATGAAAAATTGCAGCAATATTTATCAAAGCAAGGTATATCAAATGGACTAACCCCTAAAACGGCAATCTCTTTGATTGATATGAAAGCCAAAATGGCCAATTCTTATACTCTTAGTTTATTTATTGATTTACTCATTCGCAGCGTATCCCAAAAAGAGGTTATAGCAAACCAATAAACGTCTATTTTAAAAGAGAAAAAAGAAACGATTAAACTCTACCAGTGTGGAGAACAGTTTTTTATTGTGTCCATGCTGGTGGAATTTTGTATTCTCTATAAACTTTGTTTCTGTAATGATAGTAAAAATATTCGCATTATAAATGAATATATAGTGTCATTAAATTAAAAAAAATAATTTTATAGTATAAAATTCTCATTCATATCTTATTGACAAGAAATTTTTTCTTGTTAAAAGAATAATAGCTCTCATAGAAGATTTTTTTAGGTCAGAAAATTTAAGGGGCATATATTGACGACTTCCTATAGAGACATAGATTAATGTTCATAAACGGATTAGTTGAGTATTTATCCTGAAAATTATCAGCTATTTTATGAGGTGGGAAGCATGTATTTTGAAGTGTTTCAAGGAGTTCACAATCAATGGTACTGGCGTTTAATCTCGGGAGATGCACAAAAAATTGCTTTTTCAAGTAAAGGTTATCCAACAAAACAAGATATTCTTATGAATATTGAACAAATCAAAGAAATTACGCATAAGGCTCTTATCAGAGAATTGCAGTCCTGACATTCTTTACCATTAAGATAAGCATTTATTTTATATAATGGAGTTTTGAGTTATTTTGGTGATGAATGAAAAGTAACTGATTTTATCTCAATGAAAGAGAGCTTTTGTCTTATTTTTAACACGCGCAAATAACAGTAAATTTTTGCAGGTTGTATGTTTGTTTTCAAACATAATCAGATCTTTATAGCATCTATCAAGAGCCCCCCTCAAATTTTGTATTTTTCATAAAAAGCAAATGCACATGAAGATAAGATAAATCATAAATTAGGAATATGATTGCTCTCGCAGAGATTAATATCTTTTACGTTCATCTTCCTATTCTGTGTCCGATAGCATAACTGGCTTATCCACTTCATCTTCATAAAAAGAAAATATCTCTTTCTTTCTATTATCATGCAATTTTTATGCCTATTGGTTGAAGCTATCATAATATTTTTATATCCCAACACCTAAAAAGAACATACAAAATCGCTTTCAGTAATAATATAATATCACCACAACAATTGTTGAATCTTATATACAGATTTTTTTAATAACCTAGCATATCTATAAATCAGTGCATTATCATAAAATTTTATTTTATGATCAATGATACTCTATCTTATAAAATTAAATCTTTTCATAAGTCAGAGTAAACTTGAATATTTTGTTTCAATACAATTTCCCCACCAGCACTGTCATTTACTTCATTAAAGTTTATCTCTCTCATCACTCCAGTCTTTCTAAGACATTTTCAAAACCTTTAATGCATAAATTCGATACAAAAAATGAATATAGTTACTCTTTATCATTTTTAGATTGAAGTTCTTTTTGATATTTCTTTTCATTTTCTTCATATCGTTTAATTTGTTTTTTCAATTTTTCAATCGTTTGATCGCGTCTTTTAATCACCATATTCTGCTCTCTAATAGCTCTATTTCGTTCTTCAGTCATCTTCATAGAATCTCTTAAAAACTCATGCTTTATCCTTCTGGACTCCTCTTTTAAAGCTTTAACTTGACTACGATAATATAAAGAAAACCGAAATATAACTCCGCTGAACAACAAAACAACAACCATTGCTCCCCATAAAATTTCGTTTACACCCATTTAGATCTCCTTTAATTTCCGCTCAAGTAATCATCTTGACCAATTTCTTTGTTGCATCCTCAATCAAAAAAAGAATGCAATAAACCGGCATGTTCTAAGTGCGAACAATCACTCTCGGCATTCTTATTTTCTCTATTAAAACATTGATAAATGATGTAAAAATCACTCTGAAAGTGGCTAAATCCACACGCTCACACCAATTATTTGCGACATATTTATTGACACAAAATATATAAAATAAGGAATTTCAAACAAAACGAACGATGCAATAAAATCAACACATGCCTTCCTCAAACACTCCTATCTTCCTCTTGTACACCATGTGAAATTCTGCTACGTGTAGGTTCTTTTTCTTACAAAAATCTGCAGGGTTAAAAGCACAGCATTTCTGTAAAATTTGGCCCTCTTGTAAATCTTTACATCACGACAAACTAAAGCGTTTTCATAAACTCTAACCTTTCTATAATCACGAGCATCACCATAAACTTGAAAACATTGAACATTCAAAACTTGATCAAAAAAGAGCGCATTAGTTTAAACATATACATCTCCATTCACATGTAAATAATTATAAAACCTCCCCTTTCATAAACACGCGAATTCTTGCATCCCCCTACACAACCATATATTAACGTATTGTTATAAATAACAATATCCTTGTAAAGACAGACTTCATTATAACCGCAACATCATAAAAAATACATTCATTCTCATAAAACACATTGATCGAGTATATCCATCCTACCAAACCACCACCTTTGTGAATCAGATTATCTTCATGTTCAATAAAATACCTAAGATCACCTTTTTTGATATTTCCCAAATTTCTTAACGCACACACGCGATATACTAACTGATAGTGATCTAATTTATTACAATAAAGGAAAAATCAGCATTCTTTGCTTATGAATTTATATTTTTTTCTACAGCCATTACCCTATCTCTTAAGGCTCTAAAGCTTCATTATAGTCACATACCGCCTCAATGCAGAATTTTTTTACAAATGCTGATATCGGAGTATATCTTGATTTATCATATCGCTGCGTATACTATTATGATAAAATCTCATGAGTATGTGAGAGTGTATTACCGTTTTCGGTATACGCACTGATTTTGTCACATCGTCACAACCGTATAACTAAGCAACCATTTTTTATTGATTCGAATCTGAAAGTGTATGGAGACATTTTGTTATTAGTTAAAAACAACTCTATATGCCTCATAAGCGAAGAGCTCTGCATGGATATTCTCACGCTCCTTGTATCATATATTCTGGATTCGCAACGCAATATTAACGCTATAGCGTAAATATGT
Organism: Bartonella sp. AD328YNZD; assembly: GCF_042196425.1. Taxonomy (NCBI): domain Bacteria; kingdom Pseudomonadati; phylum Pseudomonadota; class Alphaproteobacteria; order Hyphomicrobiales; family Bartonellaceae; genus Bartonella; species Bartonella sp. AD328YNZD. The sequence continues at coordinate 3,851 of NZ_JBHIQG010000231.1, forward strand.
AAAGGTCTAAAA
>NZ_JBHIQG010000232.1:0-3852 GCF_042196425.1 Bartonella sp. AD328YNZD
TTATGGGACGTGAAGTAGATGACAGAAGTGACTCCTTTCAAGAGAAATCATACAAGTGCTTTTCATAATTTTCAGGTCCGCGTTTATGTTGCGGATACAGATTTTTCCGGTGTAGTTTATCATGCGCGTTATCTTGAGTTTTTTGAACGAGGACGTTCAGAGTTTTTACGGGATACCGGTTTTAATAATAAGATGTTAGCAGCAGGGGGTGAGGGGGAAAAATTGTTTTTTGTTGTTCGTCATATGGAAATTAATTTTTCAAGACCAGCTAAAATTGATCATCTTTTAGTCGTTAAAACACGTGTTAATCACATCCAAGGGGCCCGCTTTTTTATGGAGCAATCTATTTTGCATGAGATGACTACGTTGGTAACAGCCAAAGTTGAAATTGCTCTGATTAATGAGGAGGCAAAACCGCGACGTTTACCCAAAGAACTTTTTGCAAAAATGCTTGGTTAAAAGTGTGATTCATTGAATTAGCAAGTTTCAGGAGAGATCAGCAGATATAAAGTAATCTATAATCTAAGACTATACATTTATCATAGCCTAAATGTTTTCCAACAAGGTCACACGATACAGCAAAAGAAAGCACCTCTGCTACAATAACTACAATAAATTGAAGATAATATCTCACAAAATTAAACACACCTCATCCATGTTATGATTCAAAATCAATGTCGCATCATCCATTTTCTGCTATAAACTCAAGATATTTTCTTTCTTTTGAAGAAAGGTTTGTTGGCATCAGAAAACAGCGAAAAAGTACAAAATATAAAAAGAAATAAAAATGGATTAAGATTTATTTTTATAAAAATGCACATACCCAGCACCATATTGCAATAAAGTGATAATAAGCTATTAGGTCGAAAACTGTCTCAAAACACCCAAAGGGTGTTTTTAAGCAATTTGATTTGTTTTTTTACTGGATTGTCATTTGGCATCACAAGAGCGCGTGTTTCATCCATTTCTATCCATCATGCATGACTTTATGTGCGCTTCTAAGCGTAGTGAATGAGTGAGAGATCAATGTATACAAAGCAGAAATGCATTTTTGCATTTAAAGTTTCAACAGCATATTATTCTATATAATGTATTGACTTAGAAAGATAAATTATCACTTATCATGGGCACAAACCCTAATAGGAATAGAATAAAATACTTTCATTTCAAATCTGTTCATGTTGAAACAATTAAAATCATTTGCTTACACATCATAAGAGAACAATATAAATCATTGAAAAAATTGTAAAATGTTCCTTATGGATCATTCGCAATGCAATAACGATCAAATATCGCAAGTGAGCAAAGAGAGCAAAGAAGCCGGTTTTGATGAAGTAAAAATGTGAAAAGGCTTTTTTCATGTCACAGAAGCTTGTACGTTATACCATGGTGCCAGAGAGATGATAGGCATTGAAAGGGGCTAATTCACAATACAGTGAGATTACATGAGACTTACACTAGATTACATAGGACGTCGGGGTGCATGGGTGAGGCGCATTGTTGTGAGGTGTTGTAGGGTGGTTTATGGTCGTTTTTTGTGCCCGATGGTGTACCCCGTATTCAATTCGATGGAAAATGAGAGAAATAATAGCCTGAGGCAAAGCGTCATCTTTTATGATGATAACATATTTATTTACAATGATAATTCATTGCGTTGTCACTTTCAGATAATTCTGAAACTTGTAAAATTTTTTCTTTTCAAGCTCTATTGCCGCGAATTAATAAAAAACATTTTCTTACATGTCACAAGCGGAGTTGGTGAGTGGATACAAAAACACTTAAGAAAGAAATAAAATACCTCTTACGAATCTTTTCAAGTGCTAAGACTTATCGCTGTATTTTAAGCTGGAAACGCGTATGATGATTTAGCGTTCTTTTCATAAGCGTAAAGATGGTGGTGCATAATAGATTTAATATCATGCATTTTTATATCTTTTATTTTTATAGCATTTATGGAGAAGCCCTGATCGTTATATTTTTCATAAATGCTGTTGTGAAATGAGGGGGATGTGCATTGAGGGATATCTCTCGTCATCACTTTTTAAGGAAAGTTAAGAAACAAGTCTTGTTTTAGCGCATGGATTTATGTGAGACTAGAGTCTTTACTTAAATTTAGAAAATATAAAATAATCTGTTTTATAAAATTAAAAAAAATGCATCTTTCATTTAGAGGGACAAAAATTATGCCGCATGGTGAACTAACGAATCCAGAAACAATTGGAATGTTGCATTTGTTTATGCAAGCGAGTTGGATCGTGAAAGGTGTTATGATCGGATTGCTGCTCGCTTCCATCTGGAGTTGGGCAATTATTTTTGATAAAATTTTTACGTATCGGAGAATACGGCGTGAAATAAAGCAGTTTGAACGCACATTTTGGTCTGGCAAAGCGCTAGAAGATCTTTATGCATCATGTAAAAGTCAACGTACCAATAGTATATCCGCAGTTTTTATGGCAGCAATGGTTGAATGGAAAAAATCTCTTGAAAAAGGGACCCATACATCGAAAAGTTTGCAGAGCAGAATTGATAAGGCTATGGATTTGACGCTGGGACGTGAAAGTGAAAAAATAGAATCAAAATTAAGTTTTCTTGCGACACTGGGGTCTGCGGGACCTTTTATCGGACTTTTTGGAACAGTTATTGGTATTATGGAGTCTTTTCTTTCTATTTCAGCTTCTCAAAATACATCACTTGCCATTGTCGCGCCAGGGATTGCAGAAGCGCTTTTGGCAACCGCTATTGGTTTGTTTGCAGCAATTCCAGCTGTTATTGCTTATAACAAGTTGACTCATGAAAGTGCGCGCATCATTGCACAAATAGAAAATTTTGCTGATGAATTTTCAACAATTGTATCGCGGCGTATTGATGAAACACGCACAGCACCTTCCTCTTTATAAAAAGGATCTTATCCCATGGGCGTTTCTGTTGCTTCTTCTTCTCGCAAAAATACACGTAGGCGGCATCATTCACGAAGCCAACTGATGAGTGAGATCAATGTCACTCCTTTTGTGGATGTCATGCTGGTCTTGTTGATTATTTTTATGGTCTCTGCCCCCCTTTTAGTGAACGGTGTTCCTCTAGATTTGCCTCGTAGTCAAGCGGGTCCCGTACGAGCTCAAAAAACACCTCTTACGGTTTCACTTGATGCGCAAGGGCGCTTTGCCATTAATCAAGATTATTATGAAACGTCGCAGGCCCTGATTACACACCTGAAAACTCTTCTGGAAGCAGATGCTACACAAAAAGATCAACGGGTTTTTGTGCGTGTTGCTAAAACTGTTGAATATCAACAAGTATTAAAACTGCTGGCGGATATTCAAAAAACGGGGTTTTCTCAAGTTGCGTTAGCAAGTTTAGCACAATAAATAATAAGTAATAAAATTGCGTATAACCGGTTGTTCTTAATTTTTTTTTAAAAGAGCATAGAGTGATTAAAAATGAAAAAATGTAAGGCGTAAATAAGGCATAAAGAATGAACAAAGACTCTTATCATAGTATGAAACGAGGCTTGGCTTTATCCCTTGTGGTCCATGTCATTTTTCTCAGTTGGGGAGCTATTCAGTTTACAAGCTCTTTCTCTTTACCACAACCATTGGAAGCAATTCCCATTACTCTTGCTCCTTTGGTGGACGAGTTTTCTTCTCAACAAGGAGCCGTGAAGGCTCCTATCCGCGCAATCCCTGCCGTAAAACCAACTATGCAACCACAAGAGAAAGAAGATGCACGCCATATTGGAGAGGGACAAATAGATAGTCTTGCACCATTTCAACCAAAGGAAAAGTTGCTCCCCGTTGAGACAACACCGCCGCCAACAAGCGAAAGTACGTCGGAAACATCCACATCCGAACTTAC
>NZ_JBHIQG010000233.1:0-3820 GCF_042196425.1 Bartonella sp. AD328YNZD
TCAAGATCACTGATTTTGTCTTTTGCTTGAGACATCATGTCTTCACCACTTTCTTTCGCTGAGTGATATAGTTTTTCCGCTTTGTCTTTGGCGGCGTTGAATTTGTTTGCACCAAGATCTGTTAGGGTTGAGGTAATCCCTGAAATTTCAGTGCGTAACTTTTCTAATTGTCCTTGTAGGTCTTTTTCTACGGCTGTTTTATCGTGCTGTGTTGTTTTATTATGGGCCATGATATTTTATCCCTCTTGATTCATTATATTTGTATTGATGTGTTCATAGTGATCATTTGCATTGGAGTGAAAATTTTCACTGCTTGAGTAACGCCAAAAGCTTTTTTTGGTTCCTTTCATTTTGTCGAATTTAAAACTGTTTTTGATAAAATAAATCTTTCCTATACGATATGCTTTGTCTGTAAAGGGGGCGTATTTGTTGAGAATTGTCTTATATGCTTTTATGCTTTTGCAGGAATTTAGCACCATTCTTCAGTTTCTCGTGGCGCAGTTTTTTTTATAATAGTTTTTTAAAAAGCGTGTTGAGGTTTATTTTTTAAGCTTGTGACAGGTAAAAAACATCGTTGTTGCGATTTTGCGGCAGAAGTAATGTCATTTTTATGCTTTTGAAGAAGAAAAAGAAAATAATATTGCGGCTTTTTGCTCTCTATGTATTTGGGGGCAACACCCGCTCCCCATGATACTTTTGGTCAGTTTAAGATATTGCGATAGTTCTTTTTTTAAACGTAAGGTATATTTTTATTTTAGGATAGGAGAGGGACTTCAGTGCGCGGGTTGTTAGAGATGTGCATATCCTTTTCTTCAAGAGTTTTATGATATTTTTGCTGCTTGTTTCATGTAAGCAAATATTTTGTTGGCTTTAAAAGAGCTGCTGAAATGAGAAAAGCTTTGCGATATGAGAGATTTATTTAACAGGAACGATGATAAATTATTCTTATAAATTAAAATATTATATGCGATACTTCTTGTAAATTTATCATTTTGCCTAATTTATGCAATAAATTGATTGGGTAAGATAAACTTGTTGAATTGTTAGAGAAAAATTTCTTGAGTAATTTCTTTAGAATTAAGAGAGAGCTTATGAAATAAAACTATACTTGATTTATCAAGTTTTATTTTTTAAGAGAAATACAAAAGTGACGTTAAAAGGGTCGTGGCATTGTGGAACAGTGATGCTATGCGGGGTGACGATCCAGCTCATAAATAAAGATAAGAGCACAAGAATGTGAGATAAAAATGGAATCTGAAACAGTCCCTTTAGATAAAACAGTCCCTTTAGATAATATGTCTTCTGTATTGATAGTGCATGATTTTTCTCCTTTTTCTATGTTTATGGCTGCTGATTGGGTGGTGAAAGCCGTTATCATTATTTTGTTACTTGCTTCACTTATGTCTTGGACAATTGCTTTTGTGAAAATTGTTGAGATCACTTTGGTAAAACGAAGAGTACGTCATGAACTTCAATTGGTTCTAAATGCTCAGACTCTTACGCGTTTGGCAGCTAGCTTGAAAGAAAGTAAAGGAGCTGGTGTGTTTTTTCTCAAAGAAGTTCTTAAAGAGGTGTATCTTTCTGCACAACAGGTTCATTTTTCTGCTCCTGAAGGGATAAACGAAAGCTCTGGTGAAAAAAACAGTACAGGGGAAAGTGCACAAACGATTGAAGATATTCTCTTTTATGAGGAGAGCAATCAATATGAAGATGTTTCCCGCGATGTTCGCGATGCTAAGGCTCGTGATGTTCATGAAGGTTTAAAAGAAAGGGTTCATTCACTTTTGTCACGCTGCTTGCTGGCTGCTACACGCCGTGTTGCATGTGGAAGCGCTGTTCTTGCAACTATTGGCGCAATTGCTCCTTTTGTTGGTCTTTTTGCAACTGTTTGGGGAATTATGAATTCTTTTATTGGGATTGCTCAGTCTCAAACAACGCGACTTGATGTGGTGGCGCCTGGAATTGCTGAAGCCTTATTCGCAACGGCTGTTGGGCTTTTTGTAGCTATTCCCGCCGTTGTTATGTATAATAGCCTTATGCGTGCTTTGAGTGGTTATCGCAGTGATTTAGGCGATATCGCTGCTGCTCTTGAAAGGCTCTTGAGCCGTGAACTTGATAGACAAAGACAACAGAAAAGTCATAAAAAATGAAAGCAAGCCTTAATAATGATTGGGATATAGACGAGAGTGGGTTGCAAAGCGAAATCAATGTGACCCCTTTTATTGATGTTGTATTGGTGTTGCTTATTGTTTTTATGGTTGCAGCGCCTTTGGCAACGTCTGTCATTTCCGTTCAGCTTCCTTCTATAACTCAAGCACCTTCAGTGGTTCAGTCTGATGAACCTCTTTATGTTACGTTGCAAAAAGATCGTTCTCTTTACATTGGTGATCATCTTGTAGAACAAGCAGCTTTGAGAGAAGCTTTGTTGAGGGAAACTACGCAAAATTTAGAGGCAAAAATTTTAATCAAAGCGGATAGCGAAATTGATTATGGTACTGTCATCGATTTACTCAATCAAATACGTATGGCTGGATATAATAAAATTGGTCTTGTAGGATTGCAAAACTCTACCAATCTTGTCTCAAGAGGTGAGATCAATAATAAAACAACAGGGGTAGAGGACGCTGCTGTCGATGGAGCGGGTGGTAACGTTGTAGGACATGTGGATACCGTAACAACGGGCACTGCGGGAAACGCTAATATTCCAGCCGATGTCTCTGATTAGTGATAAAAACAGCCTTTGTTGCGGGAAGAAAAGAATATTATTCAAAGCCATAGAGTGAAATTGATGAGGGTTTTGTCGTGGTTTTGTTAAACCAAATACGTATGGGTTTGATATTACGCAGGGGGTTCATATATTGAATCGGTTTTTTTAGGATTAAACTCTACTCATCTTGCCGCAAAAGGTATAATCAAGAAAACAGCAGAGGCGATAGTTGTGTGTCTTAATAATCTTAAAGCTCTTTTTGCGGCGGTGTTTATAAATGGTATAACGGTCAAGCCTCCTGTAAAATAATAAAAAATCTATCAAACATCACCATCTTTATGCTTAACAAAAGAGTAAGCGAGCACCATTATCGTATTTATATTTTTTTCCCAATGTTGCGACAGTGTTTAGTATAAGTATTCATTGTAGGCATTTTTCCAGTTGTTATCCGCATGCTAGCCACGTTTGGAACGTGAGAAACATGCTTTTGATTGATTTAATATAAATAGGCTTGCCATGAAACAATCTTACAATATTGAGATTTCTTATTTAAGTTGCAAGACAATTCATTATTATTATAAATCAATATGATGTATAGATTGTTGACATTACCAGTGGTGTGTGAACTCTCAATGGTTAGTGCCAATGTTTTTGTTATGGGGGAGGGGTATCGGGTGATAATGAAGTTTTGTATAGCGTACGAGACGTAATTGAGAGATACTTATTTAGAGGTGCGTTTAGTGAAAAAACTTTGAAAGCAAATGCGCATTCCCTCTGCACTTTAAAAGCCCAAAGAATTTCCAGTGAAAGAGTGGTTGGGTAGGTGTTATTTTGAGAGTAGCGATCTTTCAGAGCCTCTTAAGTGTGTCCCGTTGAACCAAAACCTCCTGTTCCACGGCTCTCGTTATGGCTTTGGGTATTTTGCTCTGGTTCAATGGCGCAAACATTAACTTGGGATACAGGGGCGATGACTGTTTGGGCAATGCGCATGCCCCGTTGGATTGAAAAGTCTTCTTGGCCTAAATTGATAAGAAGGACTTTGACTTCACCACGGTAGTCACTATCAATCGTTCCTGGAGTGTTGAGGCATGTGATGCCGTGTTTTAAGGCTAA
>NZ_JBHIQG010000234.1:0-3818 GCF_042196425.1 Bartonella sp. AD328YNZD
GTTATTTTAAGATAAAATTACCCTAAAAAAGGTAATCCCTTCTATCGAAACATGATATAGCTAGGGAGTAAAGGAATTTTTTTCTATGACTATATGAGAATAAAGCAAAAACATTATTAATTAATGGAATAATTATTTTATATATAAGAAACAAAAGATAAATTTTATTACATTTTTTTGATTTTTTATATTTTATACATATGTAATATAATTTATATATAATATAAATTATATTACATATAATTATTATTTATATTTATATAAATATTTATATTTAATATATTTATTTATAGTAAATTATTGTATAAATAACTTTTATATTTAAAATTTATTTATTAATTTAGATTTCTAAATATATTAAATATAAATAAAATTGCAAATTTATTAAATATAAAACTTTATATATAAATAAAATAAGTTTAAATAGTTAGACTATTATTTAAAATATTAAAAAATATATTTAAAAATTTACCTTTAATTATTTATATTTAAAATTTATTACAAATAGAAAAATATTTTCATAGAATCTTTTTTTATTGCAGATAGCTATTAAGATATATTCTGTTTAAAGCTATATTTTTAATTTTGATAAAAAATTGAATATAAACTTTTGGAGGGGAAAAAGTTTTAGATAAATCTCATGTTTTATTAGTAAACAATGTCAGTGAAGTTTATAGAGAATTTTTTACAGAATAGCTCGTTTCTTATCTTATTGTGCAGTAAAATACTGTTGTGTAGAGTAGTGATATAAAGCATATAACATTTTTACGCATTAAGTATTTTTATAATGTGTGGTGAGTATTCAGGGCAGGGCTAGCCCATAGAGCCTTATGTAGGTGAACCATATAAATGATCAGCAGCATTCCCTCTTAATAAGCTGGATTGTTCACAAACCGGCGCTGGTAGGAATCGTCGTTTTTTGATGTTTGGGGAGGAGGTTAAGTAGAAAAAGGGTAACTAAAATTACCCTTTTTTGAGATGTTTTATGTATAGACTTTATTTGTTACCTTGAGTTATTTTTTTCTTTACAAATGTAAAATAGGTTATGCCTAAGCAAATAAACCAGAATATACCGTATTTTAAAGCTGTTAGGGTGTCTTCTTCTAACGTTAACAAATAGAGCATGAAAGCAAAGAAAACTAAAATTATCCCGCACACGATAATTCCTCCTGGCATTTTGTAGACGGATTCAGCATGCAAATGAGGGTGATTGCGACGATATACAATATAGCTAACCAAAATTACAGACCATACGAATAAAAATGCAATAGCTGAGATGCTCGTCACAATTGTGAAAGCACTTATGAGGCTTGGAGAGAGTGAGGCAATTGTATACCCTATTAAAATACATAAGCAGGAAAAGAATAGAGCATTGGCTGGAACATGATATTTGGAAAGCTTACCTAAAATTGGAGGAGCACCTTTTTGTGTTGCAAGTCCATATATCATACGGCTAGTAGAAAAAATACCACTATTTGCCGAAGAAGCAGCCGAGGTGAGAACGACAAAGTTTACCAAACCAGCAGCTATCGGAATACCAGCAAGCCAAAACATCGAAACAAAGGGGCTTTTATCTGGAACAATTTGATCCCAAGGTGTGACTGACATAATCACGATGAGAGAGAAGATGTAAAAGAGTACAATACGTACTGGTATTGCATTAATTGCTTTTGGTAGAACTTTTTTAGGATTTTTGACTTCAGCTGCAGTTGTTCCTGCAATTTCTATACCAACAAAAGAAAAAATGGCAATTTGAAATCCAGCAAAAAAACCTGTCATTCCTCGCGGAAAGATATTTCCATCGTTCCATACGTGATTGAGAGAAGCAACAGTACCATTGGGAGAAGTAAAGCTCGTAGCGATCATATAAAAACCAACAACAATTAATGCTAAAATTGCTACGACTTTGATAAGACCAAACCAAAATTCAAGTTCACCGAATAGTTTTACGGCAAAGAGATTAAAAATTAAAAAGAAACCAATGCAAGAAAAAACGGCAATCCATGGATTAAGCGTTGGCCACCAAAAGTGCATATAAGTGATGATGGCAATAATATCTGCAGCTCCAGTTACAACCCAGCTCAACCAATAGCTCCAGCCTACAAAGAAAGCGATTCCCGGTCCTAGCATATCGGTTGAAAAATCAATAAGGGACCGGTACTGTGAATTAGAAAGCAATAATTCTCCCATAGCACGCATGACAAAGTATAGGGCACATCCAATAATAGCATAAACGAGTACGATGGAAGGGCCTGCTACACTAATTGTTTTTCCTGATCCCATGAAGAGTCCTGTTCCAATAGCTCCACCGAGGGCTATAAGTTGTACGTGACGGTTATCTAGGCCACGTTGTAGTTTCATCTGAGGACCATCTTTTAAATTTTGTTTATAGCTCATTTTTTGGGGGTTCCCTTTAATTATTTTGAGATTAAATTACACTAAAAATGCATTATTCTGTATCGAAGCATGATATAAATGAGGTGTAAAGGAAAAAAACGTTTTTTATGATTTTGTGTGGATAAAGACAAGAATATGTTTTAGGAATATGGTTTTGAAAAAAGAGAATGTTTTCCTCTTAAATAACGTAACGGATATCTGAATAGGGAACTTTTTATTGTTATTAATAACAAATAAATTGTTCATTAAAAGACGTGGAGCTTTTAAAATTATTTCAGAAAGTTGTCAGGATTTTTTATAATTTTTTGAAACTTATTATTTGTAATCAGTGCATTATTTATTATTATTCATAATGGTGAGAGTTTTAATTTTTACTCAAATAGCACTCGAGAGTTCTCATCTTAATTTAAGAACAATTTTTAATGGAAAATTTAAATGATTTCTAAAATCATTTTTTTATTTTTATGATGCTATCATAAGTGAGAAGGAATTACTTTTGTTTCACAAAGGAAAAGAACAATATCATAGTTCTTTCTTTTAAAGTGATGAATAAGGATTTTGTTTAGACATTGGTAACATTTTATAAAATGTTACGAGAGACTCACATTGTTTACACAAGCGTCCTTGAGAGTATGATAAAGAAATGCAACGTAATTCAGTTATACAAAGAAAAAAAGAACTGGGGATTGTATAAGCTCTGTTAGAGATTTAGCTATTCATAGTGAGAGACAGAATCAGGAAAAGATTGCTCTATTAACTTTACAATTTGTTATCGAAATAACATTATCCAAAGAAAATGAAAAAAGAAAATAGAGATAAAACTGTTCCTGTCGCAATATTAATGTATCCTTTTATTTTTTTCTTTTTTAAAGTGGCGCTTGCGAATGATATAAAAATGGTCATTAAAGTAAACCATGTAAAGATGTTGAAGGAATGTATCGTTACAAGTTCAAAGCCTTTTTTAATGCTACTGCCAGAAGCTAAGAATTTTGGAAAGGCTGCTATGTAAAATATTGATACTTTGGGATTTAGTATTTGTGTCAAAAAACCATCCATATAGCTGGTAAAAAGCTTTGTTGTACCGACAATGCTTTTTTCATTCGTTGATATTTTTTCTTTTGAATTTAAGCTGTGTATTCCAGATTTAATCGATTTAAAGCCCATATATAATAAATAGCAGCTTCCCATGAGTTTTACTAAAAGAAAGAGCGTTTTGTTGTTGAGAATGAGTGCTGATACCCCTAATATGGAAAATGCTCCATGCGCATATGTTGCTGTACATAACCCTAAAACGTTCATAAATGCGTTCTTTTTCCCCAATCTCGTTGCATTATCGATGATAAGGGCCATGTTTGGTCCCGGTGAGATGACTAAAAAAAATGAAACAATGAAAAAGGTTAGTATTTGATGACTCATTCTAC
>NZ_JBHIQG010000235.1:0-1982 GCF_042196425.1 Bartonella sp. AD328YNZD
CATCAATTTCCTGTCCGGCATCAATAATATTGCGACGTACAGCACGCGTACGCGTAAAAAAATTAAACAGTGTTTCACCATCCCCTAAACGAATTGCCTGTTCTAAAAAAGCAAGCCCTTCACTAAAACGACCCAACATTTCTAAAATAGCATCTTTATTATGCAAACAAATATCCCGCCACATAACGGGATCAGAAGAGGCCAAACGCGTAAAATCACGAAAACCAGAAGCAGAATAAGCAATCACTTCTGAATTTGTTACTTTTTCTAAATCACTCGCTGTCCCAACAGTATTATACGCAATTAAATGTGGTAAATGCGAAACAATAGCCAAAACAAGATCATGATGCTTAGGCTCCATCTTTTTGACACGCGCACCACAAGCTTCCCAAAACGCTGTTAATTGTGCGACAGCAGCAACATCGCTATCTGCAAAAGGCGTTAAAATACACCAGCGATTGATAAACAAATCAGCAAAACCAGCGTCTGGACCTGAATATTCCGTTCCAGCAATAGGATGCCCTGGAATAAAATGAACCGTTTTGGGCAATAAAGGTGCCATTTCTGTAATAACCAATTCTTTTGTAGAACCAACATCACTTACAATCGCCCCAAGTTTTAAATGATCACGAATGGTTTTTGCCACTTCTGCACTAGCCCCAACAGGAACAGAAAGAATAACCAAGTCTGCTCCTTCAACAGCTTTTGCATTATCTGTCGTATAAAAGTCCCCAAGCTCCAATTCACGCGCTCTTTTCAGGGTTTCTGTACGACGTGTTGCAATAGAAATCTGAGCTGCAAGATTTTTCTTTTTAATCACTCTTGCTAAAGAAGACCCAATCAGACCGATCCCAATGAGTGCTATTTTTTCAAACTGAATATGGAGCATCTTTCACCTTCAAAGATTCTTTGCAAATGGCAATAAAGACAATCGTAAAATCACAATTTTCTTGTTTGTTTGTTCACGAGTTATGCGTAAAATATTAAAAAATGACAACTAGGAAATAAAGAATAACGCAATTTACCAATTATCATCTGCACAAGCTGACAACAGATCACTTTACCTAGAAAACACATAAAAAATAAATGACGAGAAATCTAACATCACGCTCTAAAGCTCCCTCTTAATTACTGATCAAAGCGCATCACCGAAACAAAATAAAATGCACTCTCAATTAGGATAATAACGACTCTACATAAAATCCCATCAGTTTACTTTATCTTACTAATTTACTCACAAAAAAACACATCAAAAGCGTAAGCAGACACTAACTCTTCTCCAATTATCCCGATACGTTCATTAATTTGTACATTAGACCTATATAAAAACGTATTACGCCTCCACCTACAACATCAACATAAGTTTCGCGAATATTGAAAACACCGTAAAACAACGCATACCAACAGATACCATTAAAAACATTTTCCTCTCCCGATTCCGGATACCATAAATCAAATAAATATGAGAAAAACACGCCCTCTCAATAAAGAAAAAGTTTGATAACAAAAACACCGAATATCCCTTTAATGGAATCACACCCCTCACGTAAAATAGAACGCCCTCAACAGAATAAATTTGGATTACAAATTCATGGGTTTGTTTTAAAAGGCATCTCGCTCCCTAGCCTATCTCACGACAGTGTTCATAAATGTTATAACTATAATCTATTAAGCACGACCCTCTTCACACTTAATAAAACACTATCATTATATTTTCCTACCCCCAATGTTGCAAAAAACCTTGGAATTTGAGAGCATTCATAAGAGGCATTTTTAGTGCTTTTTTGTACAGTTTTTATCCACACGCCCCCCACTTATGACGTGCAAAAGACATTGTTCTGATTGATTCAATATGAAAAATAATAAATTATTAATAATAAACAATGGCTAGTTCTGTTTATGAGACACATTCATTGCTAAGATTATCATCTCTGTATCAAACATAAAAGTTTCCCCATAGGTGCTGTCGTTTTCATCATAAT
>NZ_JBHIQG010000235.1:2082-3814 GCF_042196425.1 Bartonella sp. AD328YNZD
TTTAAATCATAACTTCGAATACTGTAAAATTCTTCCATCACAAACCCTCTTATCAATTAAAATCTCTTGTCTACACGTCACAAGAAGACATGTGAGCAAAATGATGAAAAACGCTCTCTAATGCTAAAAACTGTAGCAACATTAGAGGCTAGCAAAGTATATAATGAGTGTCGACTTGCACTTTTATTAAGCGTAAAGATAAAGTTGCTCTATGGGTTTTATATTCTTCACAAGGAACTTTACTTCTACACCATTCATAAACACCGACGCGAAATAGATATGACGCGCATTGAAAAATATTTCTAAGAAAGCGTATGAATCTACCATACAAATGTCTTCTTTTGTTTGAGATACTCTGTTTTACATGGGGGTGTTACTCCATTAAGACTCTATGAACCAACCTAATATTCACCAAATACCCACACAAAAAACACCGAATGCGTAAAATTTCACCTGAGCCTTATATTACTAACCTAAAGAACAGTGTTTTGCGGCACAATAAGATAATAAAACTGTATCAAGATTGTCTTTTGAAGGAAAGTTTTTATCAAACTTTAAAGCTCTTAAAACGCCTCCTCAAAAATAGCGTTCCTTTAACCTCTACCTGATAACGCAAAAGCTGTAATTGCTGAAAATGCTTCTGTATTGTATTTAAAATAAAAAATCATAATATTTTTAAAACACTAAGCAGCCATCTGGCGTCGTGCAATAATTGTAAGCCCTAACAAAACTTGACGAATGATAGCTTCACCCAAAAGCGGATTTTTACGGCTGTCTAAAACAGCACTCTGAATTCTTTCCATCGCATAAGAAATTTGTTCTAACTTCCAATATTTTAAAGCTTGTTCAACGGTTTTTTTCCGTTGAAAAAAAATAGGAGGACGTGCTTGAGAAACCACCGTAAAAGGCGATTTTCCTTCAATCTCTACCTGATAACGCAAGAGCTGTAATTGCTGAAAATGCCTCTGTGCTGTACTTAAAATAAAAAAAAGCGTCCCATGCAATGCTGCATGTCGGTTAAAATGCGCTTCAAAGCCTGATATATCGCCCAATAAAATAGCATCAATGACTTCATCTTGAGAAAGAACACTTACATCACTTACAACAGCTTTCACATCTTCAAGAGTAATATGAACATTTTCAGCGTAAAGACAAAGCTTCTCTAATTCACCGCGAGACACAAGACGATCCGCCCCTAAACTTTCATGCAACCATCTACGTGCATCCAAAGAAAGAGTCTTCTTAAACTGTCCTAAAACCTCATCAATTAAACTGTCAAGAGAACGCATATCATCAGCAAAACAAGGCAAAGCCATTGCTTTTGACGCTGTTTCAACAACATTGCGCAACCCTGTTCCTTTTTTTAAATCTCCTGCCTCAATGAGAATAAAACAAGCTTCTGGTGGCTTCTCAATTAAAAGCTTTAAAGCAGCAAGAAAACCTTTTTGGTTAGCCGCATTAGAGATCCATATCAAACGATCTCCCCCAAAAAGCGATAACGTACGCGCTTCATTTTCCAAACGTGCAGGATCTTTATCAATTTCACCAGCATCCAAACGAACTGTTGAAAATGGATCTTCTATTGCCACCCGTGTAAGCTTAGCAAAATGTTGTGCACGCTCACAAATCAGTCCACGATCCGTCCCATAAATGAGAACAATAGGAAAAGCACGTGAAAAACGCGTTAGAAATTGATCAACTTCATGTGCTTTTTTCTGAGCCACATTATTAA
>NZ_JBHIQG010000236.1:0-3810 GCF_042196425.1 Bartonella sp. AD328YNZD
TTTTCCGTCCCCGAAAACCCTAAATTTGTGCGAAGCGTATTGATCCACTGGACATCAGATGTATCGTCCAGCCCCGCCTCCATATAAGCGTTAATATCTTCAAATCCTGAACAATCTGGATTTTGTGAGACATAACGGAGCGTCACTTGTGGGTGGCGAAAAATTTCGCCACCATGAGGTTCTAACATTCCTGCGGCAATTTTTAACAGGGTCGATTTTCCACAACCATTACGGCCGACCAGCGCTATACGCGCTCCCCGCTCAACCGATAAAGAAGCTTGGTTGAACAAAGGTGTTGTTCCAAAGTTTAGGAAAATGCGGTCAAGCCGCATTAATGGCACTACCATTAATGAACGCGGCGCGGACAAGGTGCTTTATACATCACCCCTCTTGCATCACGGTAAGCACACAATTGCCGTACAGGGACTCTCTGCCCACAAGGTGCTTGGTAAACATGCCCTCTACGACCACGATACGTGCACAATTGTGATGCCTGTCTTTGTTGTTTTCTTTGATTTGCGGCTGCACCGGTTACTGTTCCAGCCAAAGCCCCAAATGCTGCACCGGTAAGCGCTGCTCCAGGCGTACTTCCACCAATAGCAGTTCCAGCCAAAGCACCGATTGCTGCTCCTCCTACGCCGTAACGTGCAACACGTTCATCGTTTGTAGTACAAGCGACTGAACTGAAACCAATGGCTGAAACAACGGCCACTTTAAAAATTGATTTTAACATATCAAAACCTTTCCTTCTCAAGATCAATACAAATTATATCGTTTATGTCAGCACTTCATCACTAGAGCCCCCCCCTGCCTTATTTAAAATATATTGGAAGAGCTTTACGGAATAGGCACAGACGCTAGCAATATAGCTTTTCCAGAACCTAAATGGCAAGAAAAGGTTCCAAAAATACGGTTAGAAAGTGTTAAAGAAGAGCCAAATGACACATTTTTATCACAAATCGGCCATTTTACTCCTGTAAGCGTTAAGCCTTGTAAATCAGAAAAACCGATAATACTAAACAAACACCCTTTAGGCAAATCATATGAATAAGGTTTTGGCAAAACCGGCCAACCTTCTTCCGAACCGCTTGTCAACAACACTGCAATGCCGCTTTCAGCCATCATCAACGCTTGCGTCATATGAGAAAGGCTATGATCACTTCGCTCCCCTCCCAAAGCACCGCATAAAATAAGCTTTTTAGCACCCTTTTGCAGCGCTCTTTCACATGCCAGAGCACTATCTGTCATATCTTTATCAGAGGGAAAAATTTCACGAGGAATATGACTATATTGGCGGATTAAATTCTCATCTGATGAATCAAAATCTCCTAACCACAATTCAGGCATCACATTAAGCATTGCCGCATGACGCATACCACCATCCGCAGCAATTACCCGACTGTTTTGAATTTGATTAAGCAAACGATCAGTGATACAAATGTCACCATTTAACAATATCGTAAATGTTGTCATGCCATTCTTTGCCTTTCACAAAATTTCCTTGTATAGTGCACCATTTTGTAAATGAGAGCCATTTTTTATAAACAATAACCGTGATATAGCCAAACGAACCCTTACCCTTAAAGCTTGTCTTACAAAAATACACAATACAAAGATACAAATGAGATTTGCCAAATTACACCGTCGCAACAACATGCATCGTGAACCAATGCGCCCTATTTTTCAACGAAATTTTCTTTTTCGCCCGCCCATGTGTAGAGCAACTTTCATAAGTCTCATGCTTCTCCTTTCCGCTTGTCATGCACCCCTTTCTCAAAATGACAAGCTTTCTTCCATTTCTTCTAAAACTATTAAAAGTGTCAACAATCACAATATCTATGTCACATTAAGCGCTCTGCAACACCCACGTATTCTACAAATGTATGGCGGCGCTTATTATGATGTAAAACTTGAACACCTTTTAGCAAAGATTGTCCGTAAACTAACAATTGCATCACACAATTCTCATCAAAGCTATTTTGTAACAATTTTAAATTCAGAAAGTGTCAATGCATTTGCGCTCCCCAATGGTTCGATCTACATCACCCGTGGCATGCTGGCATTAGCCAATGATTCTTCAGAAGTTGCAGCAATTTTAGCCCATGAGATAGCACATATCAGAGCCAATCATGGTATTTTACGCCTACAAAAAGAAACTGAATTGAAGATGAAAAATCGCATATCCCCTCGTCTTCTTTCTTCTATGGATCAAAAACTTCACACACCCATACAAAACAAGCAACAACTCGCACAATTTTCCCGTAATCAAGAGCTAGAAGCAGATTCTCTTGCCCTCGAAATGCTCCAACAAGCAGGATACGATCCGTTTGCTTCACCCCGCTTTCTTCAAACAATGGAAGCCTATAGTGCTTTACGTAATATCTCCGGTACCCAAAATGCCTCTCTAGATTTTCTAGCCTCTCACCCAACCACCCCTCAACGCATTCGGCTTGCGATAGAAAAAGCGCGTCAAATTAGTAAAGAGAAGAGTAAAATAACCGATCGTGATTCTTTTCTCAAAAGCATTGATGGCATGATTTTTGGAGGAGGATTTTATACAGGTTTTGTACGAGGCAACCAATTTATTCACCCACAATTGCGCATCGCTTTTTCTGTTCCGAATAATTTTACGATAGAACATTCAGCACACACTGTTTGGGCCAGTGGACCAGATAACATTGCGATTCGTTTTGATGCTATTCCACATCCTGCTGGACTATCTACAAGTGACTATTTGAAAAGCGGAGGGATTATTGGACTAGACCAATCATCCATCCGCCCCATCACAATTCAAGGACTTACGAGTCAGGGTTTTCAAAGCCAGAGTTTACTTGGAGCACACGCCCGTGCGACCCATGAGCAATGGCAATTTGATGTGGTTGTCATTTTGTTTAACAATCATCTCTTTCGTTTTCTGACAGCCGCCCCGCATAATTCTCAAAATTTTGCAGAAGTTGCCCAAAAAACGGTACAAAGCTTTCATTCTCTTTCTTCTTCACAGTTAAAAAAATTAAAGCCTTTAAAAATCCATGTTGTCCGCGTTAAACAAGGAGAAGATGTTACAAACCTTGCAAATAAAATGCAACACACACCAGAAAAAGAAAAACTCTTCCGCATTCTCAACGCCCTCTCACCAACGCAAACTTTACCCGCAGGTACAAAAGTGAAAATTATTACAGAATAAGCCTTTCTTCTCATCCGTTACAGCCTTGATTCTTTTCTGTCTGTATCAAGCCTTGCCCTTTTAAAACATATCCGAAAATGAAATGAAGCATTGTAAAAACCAACGTCATCATGCCTTCATACGCCCCCATTGATACATACCTCCTCAAACCGGCCTCTCCCCAACTCTTCCTTCGCTTTGAAAAAACCGCGACAAATACCCACAAGGATGCGCATTCCTCGACAAATCTGATTCCTCTAAAACCAACGTCATCATGCTCTCATACGCGCCCATTGATACATTCTCCCTCATCCCCCCACAAAGCCTTTCACGGCTTATATATCGTAAGCATCTTCTGAATGAACGGTAAGGAGAGCAGAACGCAATTTTTGCAAAGCCCGTGCTTCAATTTGGCGCACGCGCTCTTTTGAAATTCCTAACTTTTCACCGAGTACTTCTAGAGTAGCCCCCTCTTCATTGAGGCGACGAAAGCGAATAATTTCTAATTCCCGTTCGTTAAGAATTTGCAACGCATCGTAAAGCCATTGTGTACGCCGTTGACCATCAATCACTTGCTCAATTAAAGCATCAGGAAGAGGACTCTCATCCACCAACACATCCATCTTTGCAATGGGATTATCACTGTT
>NZ_JBHIQG010000237.1:0-3807 GCF_042196425.1 Bartonella sp. AD328YNZD
TTTTCCGTCCCCGAAAACCCTAAATTTGTGCGAAGCGTATTGATCCACTGGACATCAGATGTATCGTCCAGCCCCGCTTCCATATAAGCATTAATATCTTCAAATCCTGAACAATCCGGATTTTGTGAGACATAACGGAACGTTACTCGCGGGTGGCGAAAAATTTCGCCACCATGAGGTTCTAATATTCCTGCGGCAATTTTTAACAGGGTCGATTTTCCACAACCATTACGGCCAACCAACGCAATACGCGCCCCCTGCTCAACCGATAAAGAAGCTTGATTGAGCAAAGGCGTTTTTCCAAAATTTAAGAAAATGCGGTCAAGCCGCAGAAGCGGCACCGCCATTAACGAACGCGGCGCGGACAAGGTGCTTTATACATCACCCCTCTTGCATCACGGTAAGCACATAATTGTCTAACAGAAACTCTCTGCCCACAAGGTGCTTGGTAAACATACCCTCTACGACCACGATACGTGCACAATTGTGATGCCTGTCTTTGTTGTTTTCTTTGATTTGCAGCTGCACCTGTTACTGTTCCAGCCAAAGCCCCAAATGCTGCACCGGTAAGCGCTGCTCCAGGCGTACTTCCACCAATAGCAGTTCCAGCCAAAGCACCGATTGCTGCTCCTCCTACGCCGTAACGTGCAACACGTTCATCGTTTGTAGTACAAGCGACTGAACTGAAACCAATGGCTGAAACAACGGCCACTTTAAAAATTGATTTTAACATATCAAAACCTTTCCTTCTCAAGATCAATACATATATCGTTTATGTCGGCACTTCATCACTAGGCCCCCCTCTGCCTTATTCAAAATATATTGGAAGAGCTTTATGGAATAGGCACAGACGCTAACAATATAGCTTTTCCAGAACCTAAATGGCAAGAAAAGGTTCCACAAATACGGTTAGAAAGTGTTAAAGAAGAGCCAAATGACACATTTTTGTCACAAATTTGCCATTTTACTCCCTTAAGCGTTAAACCTTTTAAATCAGAAAAACCGATAATACTAAACAAACATCCCTTAGGCAAATCATACGAACAAGGTTTTGACAAAACCGGCCAACCTTCTTCCAAACCGCTTGTCAACAACACTGAAATACCCCTTTCAGCCATCATCAACGCTTGCGTCATATGAGAAAGGCTATGATCACTTCGCTTCCCTGCCAAAGCACCGCATAAAATAAGCTTTTTAGCGCCATTTTGCAGCGCTCTTTCACATGCCAGAGCACTATCTGTCATATCTTTATCAGAAGGAAAAACTTCACGCGGAACATGACTATATTGACGTATTAAATTCTCATCTGATGAATCAAAGTCCCCTAACCACAACTCAGGCATCACATTAAGCGCTGCCGCATGACGCATACCACCATCAGCAGCAATTACCCGACTGTTTTGAATTTGATTAAGCAAACGATCAGTGATATGAACATCCCCATTTAATAATATCGTAAATGTTGTCATGCCATACTTTGCCTTTCACAAAATTTTCTTTACAGTGCATCTTTTATAAGTGAGAGTCATTTTTTATAAACAAAAAGCGTGATATAGCCAAACGAATCCCTACTCCTAATGCCTTTCTTAAAGAAACATACGATACAAAGATACAAATGCAATTTGCCAAATTACTCCGCAGAAATAATGTGCACCATGGTCCAACGCACCCCATTTTTCACCGCAATTTTCTTTTTCACTCATGCCTGTATAAAGCAACTTTCATAAGTTTAACACTTCTCCTTTCGGCTTGTCATACACCCCTTTCTCAAAATAACAGGCTTTCTTCCATTTCTTCTAAAACTATCAAAAGTGTCAACAATCACAATATCTATGTCACATTAAGCGCTCTGCAACACCCACGTATTTTACAAATGTATGGTGGCGCTTATCATAATGCAAAACTTGAACACCTTTTAGCAAAGATTGTCCGTAAACTGGCAGTTGCATCACATAGTTCTCATCAAAGCTATTCTGTAACAATTTTAAACTCAGAAACTGTAAACGCTTTTGCGCTCCCCAATGGTTCGATCTACATCACCCGTGGCATGCTGGCATTAGCCAATGATTCTTCAGAAGTTGCAGCCATTTTAGCCCATGAGATAGCACATATCAGAGCCAATCATGGCATTTTACGCCTGCAAAAAGAAGCCCAATTAAAGATGACAAATCACATGTCTTCACGTCTTCTTTCTTCTATTGGCAAAAAACTTCATAACCCTATGCAAAACAAGCAACAACTCGCGCAATTTTCCCGCAATCAAGAGCTGGAAGCTGACTCCCTTGCACTCGAAATGCTCCAACAGTCAGGATATGATCCTTTTGCTTCACCGCGCTTTCTTCAAACAATGGAAGCCTATAGTGCTTTGCGTAATATCTCTGGCACCCAAAATGCCTCTCTAGATTTTCTAGCTTCTCACCCAACTACCCCTCAACGCATTCGGCTTGCGATAGAAAAAGCGCGTAAAATCAGTAAAGGGAATAATAAAATATCCGATCATGATTCTTTTCTCAAAAGCCTTGATGGCATAATTTTTGGAGGAGGCTTTTATACAGGTTTTGTACGAGGCAACCAATTTATTCACCCACAATTGCGCATAGCTTTTTCTGTTCCAAACAATTTTACAATAGAACATTCAGCACACACTGTTTGGGCCAGTGGACCAGATAAAATTGCGATTCGTTTTGACGCTATTCCACATCCTGCTGAAATATCTGCGAGTGATTATTTGAAAAGCGGCTGGATTATCGGTCTAGATCAATCATCTATCCGCCCCATCACAATTCAAGGGCTCCGCAATCAAGAATTTATGCGTCAAGAATCCCAAAACCAAAGTTTACTTGGAGCGCGGGCCCATGCTACCAATGATCAATGGCAATTTGATGTGGTTGTCATTCCATTCAACAACCACATCTTTCGTTTTTTGACGGCCGCTCCACATAATTCTCGAAATTTTGCAGAGGTTGCCCAAAAAACGCTACAAAGCTTTCATTCTCTTTCATCTTCACAGTTAAAAAAATTGCAGCCCTTAAAAATCCGTGTTGTCCGTGTTAAACAAGGAGAAACCGTTGCCAATCTTGCAGATAAAATGCAATACACACCCTATAAAGAAAAACTCTTTCGCATCCTCAACGCCCTCTCACCAACGCAAACTTTACCCGCAGGTACAAAAGTGAAAATTATTACAGAATAAGCCTTTCTTCTCATCCGTTACAGTTTTGATTCTTTTCTGTCTGTATCACGCCCCCCCCTTAAAGCATATTCGAAAATAAAGAGGAACACTTTAAAATCCAACTTCATCATGCCTTTATAGGTCTCCGTTTGATATATATTTCCTCCAAACTAACAGCCCCCTATCTTCTTCTGTTTATCAGTAGCACTCCCAAAGAGGCATATTCCTAAACAAATATGGCCATCCCCTAAAGCTGACTTTATCATATTCTCATATGCCCCCACTTAATATATTCTCTTTCCCCCCCAAAAGCCTTTCACTGCTTATATATCGTAAGCATCTTCTGAATGAATCGTAAGGAGAGCAGAACGCAATTTTTGCAAAGCCCTAGCTTCAATTTGACGCACGCGCTCTTTCGAGATTCCTAATTTTTCACCCAAAACTTCGAGAGTCGCACCCTCTTCATTTAAGCGACGAAAGCGAATAATTTCCAACTCCCGTTCGTTGAGAATTTGCAACGCATCGTAAAGCCATTGTGTACGCCGTTGACCATCAATGACTTGCTCAATTAAAGCATCAGGAAGAGGACTCTCATCCACCAACACATCCATCTTTGCAATGGGATTATCACTGTT
>NZ_JBHIQG010000238.1:0-3805 GCF_042196425.1 Bartonella sp. AD328YNZD
GTGTGCGCTCTGAACTTTCTCGTTGGGTGCGCGGCAAATAGGTCTGTTTCTTGTGGTGGCTGGTTGCCCATTTATTTAGATAATCAGGATGTTGAGGTCATCAGTTCCAACCTTGCAAGAGATATTTTGAAGCATAACAAGCAGGGAGAACATTTATGTGGTTGGAAAGATGGCTAGAAAAAACACAAAACGATACAGAACTTATAGAAGCAGAAAAATGATGTCACGTTATACCAAACAGATTGTATTCATTATACTCTTATTAGCGCTTGATTTTTTGCATCTCATAGAGGCATTGGAAAATATTTTTACACAAAAATCAAATATCCAACTCTAAATACACTCTGGACGTGCAAAATTTTTTAGCAAATGGATTATTAATTTTGCTTGTTTTATGGATGCGACAGATAATATCCTCTCACACTTAAAAAAGCGGATAATCAAAAGCCGAATAATAGAATGCTTCACTGGTTTTCTATGATCGATGGCATAACAAATCCTGTTTAATAATATTCATAAAAGTGCTATTTCGTGATTTTGCGTTACTTAAAATAGTATGTAGAGAGATAACGTGTAAGCATTTAATGTAGGCCAATAACGTCGATAATATTTTCCTTCTGGAGAAAAAATTTTAGTGAAATTATTTGTAACAAGTAATACCTTTTCGTAAGCATCATCTACTTCAGCAATGAGATAGAGATACATTTCTTTAACACCGGTGCTTTGAAGTTTTTCGGCATAATACATTAATTGAAAAACACCTGAATTTTTGTAATCTGCTGTAGGACCTTTAAACTCTATTAAGACAGCACGGTTCCCATTCTCAGAGTCAAAATACACAGCTATATCAGGTCGACTCCGTAATTTTTTATTACTTTCCTCAGAAGTCGATAAAAGCAAATTAACCTTAGTAATAAAGGACTTTATTTCCTTTTCACTTTGTAAATAGCTGTAGCTCATTAAGTTGTCATCAAGTATCCACAAATTATTCTCTTTTAATGGTAAAGATAAGGTTTTATCAGCAGTGCATTGTTGTGGAATAAATAAATTATGAATTTCTTTCTCTAAGGTATTAGGTTTTAATAATTTAGAGAGCTCATTCAAAATATCATCTCGGAATTGAATATATTGAGTTAACTCCAGACTAGCAAAATTTCGTGCTTCTTGTAAATTCTTTTTCGGTGTTCCTTTACCTTCACGAAGAATCTTTCTAAATGTCAACTTCCTTTTTGAATATTCTCTTTCTGCTTTTTCAATAAATGAATCTTCTTTTGAGAAACCACCAATTACATACTTTGTGTCTAGAAAATCTACTAAATAAGGATATTCTTCAGAAATTTTTTTGAGAAGAGCGCTCTTTTTTTCTTTAATTTCTGGAAATCTTATATTAATTGTTTCATCCAAAATACTCTCTAGTTTTTGATTAATATCATACCAAGATAGTTGCGTTTCTAAGTCAGGATTTGTTTCATTAATCTCAAACTCATTTCGTTCATCGTTAACATATTTGTCAAAAACAGGAGATTCCAATAAAAATATCATAATCATATCGTTTATTGGATTGATATTTATAAACTTTGAAAAAGGCATGACAGTACGATTATTAGCACAATAGAAAGCTTCTATTTTAGCTTTAGAGTTTACGTTCTGTTCGAAATAATAAGAAAGGGTGAAGGGAATCTTTACAAAAATTTTATTTTCTAAGTAAGGTCAATCTTGCGTATTTATTGTTCTTTTCTCTAAATTTTCTATGTCCTTTAAGTTATTTAAATCTTCTAAATTTTTTACATCATGTACATAAAAGTTAATTTGAATATTTTTTTACTTTCAGTAAAAAAAGTAAAGGAAGGAGATGATAATAAATTTCGTTACGGACTAAATTTATATCTAAATCAGTTTGTTCATGAGTTTCTTGTAAATGCAAATGTGTAGTCCACCATTTATAGTTTTCGCTATTTTCCTTTTTAAAAGAATCTTGTGTAAACTGCGGAGTGAAATTTAGTGAAATTTTAGTATGATGTTCATTTTTGCTAAAACTAACAATTTTAACTGCCTTGAATATTTTCAAGTAAGTAATACGTCCAATCCCTTTACATCCTTCTTGAATTTTATAATCACTTTTGTAGGTAGAGAAAGATTTGATATTTTCTTTTGTAAATCCATCTCCATTATCAAAAACACTTATAGAAAAAACTGGTTGATTCTTCCATAAATCCGTATTGCCATAAAGTTGAAATAAAATATCAATTTTTGTCGCATGAGCTTGTATAGAATTAACTATAGCTTCCTTAAGAACTGTAACGATATTCGTTTTTGGAGAAAGATCGCGAATTATAGCATTAAGCTTGACAAGCATGAGTACACCAATATATTTTATTTATATATCTCGTTGTAATATTTAAATTTTATGATGATATTAAACGCACTGTGCCTGATGAAAATTAATAACTTCTTACCATAATAGATATTGTATATGCTTGATAATGGTTTTTGTACAGTGATCGTGGAAAATATTCTACTTGTAAAAAATAATGTACCACTTTTGTCTTTTGTCGAGATTGACAAAAGACTTGTTCTTGTGGGGATGAAGGAAAAGATAACTGAACTCTATGCTTTAGATCAGAAAGCAGCAGAACATTAAGGATTTATCAGAATTCAAAAAATTATTAGAGAAAGTCGGCAAAAAAGAATGCTCTTTGTAAAAGCAAGTTTGAAAATCCTATTCCCTAACTTTTATCCACGTACCCCGTACTTTAAAAAAGATATATAAAATCGATAGATTATGTACAGTAAAAAGAAACATGGTACGCCCAAGGGGAATCGAACCCCTGTTTCCGCCGTGAAAGGGCGATGTCCTAACCGCTAGACGATGGGCGCAAACCAATTATGAGGCTTATAGAGAGGATCTTTTTACTTCGCAAGCCCTCTGTGTCATTTTTTTTGAAAAAAGTGTGTTTTCTTGAATAATTTTTGAGAGACTCTTGGTTGGATCATTTTATTTTTTAAGATTTTTTATAGAAAAAATATAGAGTTATCATGATTGATAGAAAGTTGTGATGTGAGATTTGTCCCAGTGAATGATATTTTCGTTTATTTTTGGTTTGAGGCGTAGGTAAAACGATCAAGACAACATTTTAACAGCATTTTAAATATGTTTATTTTTTGCATATTTTATTGTTTGTTATCTTATGCTTGCACATGAGAATATTATTTAACTTGCTTGAGAGAGCTTTTATACAAAACTTGCTTGCTTGAGTTTATCATAAAATAAAAACTAAAAAGTTGTATATTTTATGAAGTAGAAAGCCGATATTTATTACCAAGGTAACAAATAATACGAATCATACAAAAGTTTCTTTTGAAGCATAAGCTACAGAATCCTGTCAGTTTAGCAAAATATAAAATAAAAAAAGTCTGTATGATCAAAATGAAAATTATTAAAGTAAGTTTTACAGAATATATTAAAAATTGTTTTTTATCATCTTTAATTTTATATGGTTGTAAGAAATTTAAAATTAAAAGCTCTTTTATTTGTTTCATTCTTTTTGCGTCTCATATGAGAGAGTGTTTTTTGTTTAATGTTTGTTGATTTAGAAGAGATGTGTGTGTGTTCTTTCCAAGTTTTCAATATTTTTTCGCGTGTTATTGATTGTTTTTTGAGAGATTTTTTTACTTTTGAAAAAGCAAAGCAATTTTTTATGGTAACTTGCATTTATGAGTTTTGCAGGTTTTCATTCTGAATTAGATATTTTATAAAGATTCTGAAATCTTTGAAGACAATAAATATTATATTTTTAGGAATGTT
>NZ_JBHIQG010000239.1:0-3800 GCF_042196425.1 Bartonella sp. AD328YNZD
TAAATCTTTGCATCACCCGTTGCATTGTAGACTTCTTGCGTGTCTGGTTTACCAGAACCTATATGCAATGTTTGGTAATGATCTTCGGTTGGTTTCTCAAAAACAATGGAGCTGTTATCGAGATTAAGCACAGAAACATCAGAACGAGATCTTTGAGCGATATCAAGGAGATTGCCATCATCATCTTTTTCATTTTTGCTGATTTTCAACGTCCATGTTGTATCGTTTTTCAGATCAAAGCGTGTTTGCCCATTTTCGTCATTTCTTACACCGCCTTGTAAGACAGAATGATCTGCGGTTAAAGTAAACATTCCAACAGGCTTTGTCTTCTGCTTTATGTTTTTGAATAACGTATCTGCAAGGATTTTTGAATTTTTGAGATTAATTTTCCCCATTGATTCCTCGGTATATATTCCAATACCATTTTCAACGATCAGATTTGTATTGGTCAAATTAACTTCACCGTTTTGCCAATCTTGTGGAGTACGACTACTTAGGCCCTTTAAATTATTTTGAGACAAATCTGCAAATAACGTATTTTTAGTCAAATCTGGAAAATTGTTAACCAAATCTGAAAAATTGTTAGTCAAATCTGCAAAATTCACCCCAGCAACCCCTGCTGTTGCAGAAGTATTTGCGAGATCAATATGTCCATTGCTCTCTACCGATAGTGCAACTATTGTTGCATCTATTTTGTTTTTAGCGTCATTGACCATCTTAATCGTGCTATTCTTGGATGCGACAAGTCCAAAATCAACTTTTCCAATCGTTGTTTTTCCGTTTAATTCAATGACGCTATTTTCAGTAGCAAATGCACCTGAGCCAGGCAGTTTGAAGATTTCCTCATCGATTTCAATAATTATTTTACGTCCTTTTATCGTTAATTCTTCGCTTGTGATTTTGCCTCCGTTCCGTGCATTAAGACCTGTGGGAATATTCGTAATTGTTGTTTTTCCGTTTAATTCAATGACGCTGTTTGGGCCCTCAGCTAATGCGCCTGTAGCTGAATCTTCGCCATTTTTTGTGAGTACAACATCTTTAACATTAATATATCCACCCAAAATTGCATATAATGAATTATTACTCCCAGTAACAGTTCCTCCTGTCATGAAAATTTTTGATTGCTCACCAATGGCATTCAGCGCATTATACTCAGATGAAATGATTTTCGCACCATTGTTTAAAGTAATGCTACTGCCGTTTTGAGCAATTATTGCTTCTCTTTTTGCCTCAAAAGATCCGCCGGTAATTGTTATTTGAGATTTGTTATCTGCTAAGATGCTGTTTTTTGCTTTCGTGACGGTTACATTATTTAAAGTGACAATACTTCCTTTGTCAGCACTTATTCCTTTATCCATAAGAAAGTCATCATTTCCGCTTGATATTTTCACATCTTTCAGCGTGTTTTCTTTGCTGGTGGTGTTAAGAAATGATGCACCTACTGCTTTGTCTCCTGTGACCTCAATCGATCCTCCGGTCATTTTGATTGTCGCATCATCACTTTCGGCTTTAACACCGATCGAAGCATTTTTAATTGTTGTGTTACCATTTAATTCAATAGTGCTGTGACCTCTTGCAAACGCACCGAATCTTGTTCCTTTACCATCTGCTGTGAGTACAACATCTTTAACATTAATATATCCACCAGCTTTTGTGTATAATACACTATTGCTCCCAGTAACAGCTCCCCCTGTCATAAAAATTTTTGATTGCTCATCAATGGCATTGAGCCCATCACCGTTAAGTGATGTGATTTTTGCCTTATTGTTTAAAGTAATGATACTACCGTTTCGAGCATTGATTGCTGTTTCTTTTGCCTCAAAAGATCCACCGATAACTGTTATTTGAGTTTGGTTATCTGCAAAGATGCTGTTTTTTGCTTTTTTAACAGTTATATTTTTCAAAGTGAGTTTACTTTTTTTTTCAGCTCTTATTGCGTTATAGGGTTCGCTGTTTTCACTTGTTATTGTGACATTTTCCATATTTCCGTTACCAGCATTTAGCTGAATAGCGGTTTTATCAACGTTGATAGAACCTCCTGTCATTTTGAATGTAGCGTTGTCCGATATATTAACGCCGTATTCATAGGAAGATTTAGTTCCAAGTGGAGCACCAATGATGGTATTGTCCGATAATTCAATCAAACTATCGGATCCTTTAACGGTGACAACGGTTGTAACAGATGGTGGTGTTGGAGAGGTACTCCCCAGCTTTAAATTCTTGCCGATGATTTTTCCACCCGTTTCTGCCCAAATATTATCGTAGCTTTCTTTAGAGACTTCCATTTTTTTTCCATCAGAAACTTTAAGTTCTTCCGCTTGTGTTTTGTGGTAGGTCCCAAATAATAGAATTGCTGCAATTGCTGTATACGATAAAAGAGACTTTTTAGACATTTATGTTCTCCTCACTTAAATTAAGCTACAAATATTTTTCCTGTTTTCCATATCTCCACTTGTTATAAGAAGAACAAACAATATAAGAAAATAAATAATGGTCTATAAAAAACATTCTTCCTGATCACTATTTTATAATTTACTTATAGTCAAATTAAAAAACATAATAATTAATGTATATATTTACATTTAAGTCATATTATATTTATAGTTTTATTTATTACGTATTAAATATATAATTAAAAATATTAAAAATGATATTTAAGGACAATATTATAAGCAAATGATCGTTGTTTGCTTGTACTTTTTTAAGGGTATCACAGTAATGTCATATATTTTGATGCATTAAGGAGAATAAAGGGGGGACAGCATCGTTGGGAACAGCCGTCAGCAAAAATTAAAAAAGTTTATTTAATTTTAGATCTGAGGTGTTTTATACTGGATGTAATGTGTTTTATAAATATGCTAAAGAGCACTGATTGATGCTTTTATAAATCTTAGTTTCTTCTTGAGTATTTTGATAAAGTGGTTGATGTCTTTGTTTTTTTGGTGTATTTAATTAAGTTATCTGCGTAAAGAAATATTTTGCAGTATGTTTTCTGTGTAAAGAGGAAAATAATAGTAGCTTGTGCTTTTTATCTACTTACGACAGTAAAACTTTACATTTTCTTTTTGCTTTGAGAAAAAGGGGGAGGGGATTTTATGAAGCAAGCGCGATTTATCAATAAACATATATGATTTATCAATAAATACATATAAGGTGTTTTTTCTGAAAGTTTTACTTTCACTTGGAGATGAAGCGCTTTGCGACATTTTTGTTTATGAGAGATAAATGCCATTCAATATCTAAGACAGCGTAAGGGGCAGATTTCTCAAAATCACTGAATTTATTCTCACCCTTAAGCATAACCACCCGCTTTAGTGCATATTTTCATTCTTTTGCGCAAAGACTGCTACACGCATTTCACACTCCCCAATTCCAGCAAATTGGCAAGACCTTCCACAGCTTTCTTTTCAGGATTATAACGAAAGCGCTTTTTTGCCTGTGTACGAGCAGCTACTTCAATCTGGTATGCATCAAAAACAATACCTAGCTTTGTCAATCAATAAATCTTGATGGAGATGATCTTGGGAGGATAAAAAACAAAAGCTATTCGAACGATCTTTTTATGAAAGGGTGTCAAGAATAAAAAAAGGCAGCGTATTGTGCTGCCTTTTTTGATGAAGTGTACAGAAATAACAATATACCTGTTGTTATAAAGTTTTGCCTCAAAACTGATAGCGTATTCCTCCTGAAAAATTTGCACCACTTATACCAGTTTTCTGAAGTTTTTGTTGATAGCTTACATCACCATGAAGGGAGAAATTGTGAGACAGTTGCGCATTGATGCCAACGCCGCCTTCAAT
>NZ_JBHIQG010000240.1:0-3787 GCF_042196425.1 Bartonella sp. AD328YNZD
ATCCCTGAACCTGTACATGCCTGCCCAGCAACTGTATTCGATGACGTTACATAAGGATAAGTTCCAAAATCATTATCGAGTAAAGCACCTTGCGCACCTTCAAAAAGAATGTGTTTCCCTCCTCGATACCCTTCATCTAAAAGACGCCACGTACAATCCATAAAGGGTAAAATTTTATCCGCGACTTGCATCAATTCATCATAAAGTGCTTGAGAATCAATTTCCGCAACACCCATTCCACGACGCAAAGCATTATGATGCCTCAAAAGCCGCTCAATCTTAGCCATAAGTGTATCTTTTTCTGCTAAATCCATCACTCGGATAGCACGACGTCCCACCTTATCTTCATAAGCCGGTCCAATACCGCGCTTTGTTGTACCAATCTTTAAACCAGATAAACCGCTTTCTCGAATTGCATCAAGATCACGATGCAAAGAAAGAATCAAAGGAGCATTTTCAGCAATCCGTAAAATTTCTGGTGTAATTTGTACACCCTGATCACATAGTTTTTTTAATTCTGCAACAAAATGATGAGGATCAACAACAACACCATTTCCAATGATTGATAGCTTTCCACGCACTAAACCAGACGGTAAAAGCGATAATTTATAACTCACTCCATCAATAACCAATGTGTGGCCAGCATTATGCCCCCCCTGATATCTTACCACAATATCTGCTCGCTCAGACAACCAATCTACAATTTTACCTTTGCCTTCATCACCCCATTGTGTACCGACAACAACTACATTGGCCATAATTTTCTCCGTCGTGTTTGGTCAAAAAAACCAGCATTCAAAAACAAATGCTTCCTTATAACGAAACCTTAAAGCAAGTGCGACTCCTCATTTCAGATTTTTCTCAATCTTCAAGTGATTAAATTTTCAAATTTATGATAATAAAGATAAGAAAATACCCAAATATTTAAAATCTGTCATTTTCGCTACAAAAAGTAAAAACATTAGAGATTTTAATTTGTTCGTATCCAACACCTGACAAAGTATTCATTCCCCGTCTTAATCTTTTACAATTCATGTAATATTTAGAGGCTGTTTGTCTGATACAAGAATACGAAAGATCATCATAATCTCTCGTATCCTTTTTTGTTTAAAAACACGTTGTGAAAATCACCAGTAATTATTTAAAGCTGTGCTTTTTCAACTTGGAACGCCCACTCAAGCCATTGTGTTAAAATTTCAAGATCGGAAGCCTCAATTGTTATACCCGCCCAAATTCGAAGCCCAGGAGGAGCATCGCGATACGAACCGATATCATAAGCAACCCCTTCCTCATCAAGACGTTTCACAACCGCTTTTATAAAAGATACTCGATTTTCCGTATCCAAAGCAGTAATCACTGGATCCACAATATCTAAACAAACAGCGGTGTTAGAACGCACTTCAGGATCTTTTGCCAAATATTCTAACCATGGCGTTTTGCGAACAAAAGCATCAAGTACAGAAAAATTTTTCTCAACCCGAGCTCTTAATGCCGCTGCACCTCCTAGAGATTTTGCCCACTTCAACCCATCAAGGAAATCCTCAACACAAAGCATAGAAGGTGTATTGATGATCTTTCCTTTAAAAATATCTTCATTCAATTTTCCATTTTTTGTCATATAGAAAAGTTGGGGCATAGGCCAAGCTGGAACATGATTCTCAAGCCTCTCAACAGCACGAGGGCTTAAAATCACCATACCATGCGCTGCTTCACCTCCCAAAACTTTCTGCCATGAAAACGTCACAACATCTAATTTTGAAAAATCAAGATATTGCGCAAAAGCTGCCGATGTTGCATCACAAATGGTCAATCCAGCCCGCTTATGCGGAATGAAATCTGCATTAGGAATACGCACACCAGAAGTTGTCCCATTCCATGTAAAAACAACATCCCGATCAAAGTCAAGTTGTGTTAAATCTGGTATTTCACCATAAGGAGCTTCAAAACGACGCACATCAGAAAGCTTTAATTGCTCGACAACATCTTTATTCCACCCAAACCCAAAACTTTCCCACGCCGCCATATCAATGCCACGCTCACCTAATAAAGACCATAAAGCGGCCTCAACAGCACCGGTATCTGAACCCGGCATAATTCCTATACGATGATCAGAAGGAACTTCAAGAATCTCACGGGTTAAATCAACAACTTCAGCAAGTTTTAATTCTGCTTCTCTCGATCTATGCGAACGCCCAACTAATGCATTTTTAAGAACATCAAGAGTCCAACCAGGCCGTTTGCTACAAGGACCTGAAGAAAAATTAGTATTATTGGGACGACTACTTGGTTTTTGTAACATTATCA
Source organism: Bartonella sp. AD328YNZD (assembly GCF_042196425.1). NCBI lineage: Bacteria > Pseudomonadati > Pseudomonadota > Alphaproteobacteria > Hyphomicrobiales > Bartonellaceae > Bartonella > Bartonella sp. AD328YNZD. Next base: position 2,305 of record NZ_JBHIQG010000240.1, read on the forward strand.
TTATTTCTCCCCTTTTAGATGTTTTTCTTTCTTTATAAAGAAAAACAAATTATTATAAAGACTAATCAATAATCTTTTTAGAAAAAAGTCAAAAATATTGTCTATTATTGCGTATGCTTAAGATTCATAGAAACTTTATAAAAAAATCTTTCTTAATCATGCTTCTCGATTGATTCTTTTAATTTTTTTTCGTATCATCACCACAATAAGACAGCCTTCTAATAACAATACACTAAAGTGTCCAATATACCTATCAAATTTATTTTATGATAAAAATTCATTGATAACGCTCTAGAATAGGGAGATAAACTTATTAAAAAATCAATTATTTTTCTTTTGATGACTGGACAGAGAAAATTTTAATGTTATAACCGCAAACGCTTTATATTTTTTATGAAGCATGCCCAGATAGCTCAGTTGGTAGAGCAGCGGACTGAAAATCCGCGTGTCCGTGGTTCGAATCCGCGTCTGGGCACCACACTCTTCTTTGTTATATGTAGCCTATTGTTTTTACTGACTTTTAAGTTAGTCGTGCCTGAGTAAAATTAAGGGAATAGGGTTTTCTAACATTTGTCTATAAAGCACGCTTCATACAAAAACAACACTTTGATTTATAATGATAATCTAGCGTTATTCATATTGAATTAGACCCTCGAATAATGTAAGATTCTCTCATTTCAAAGCTGTTTATCTTGAATCAATCAAAACCATTCCCTTGCACGTCAAAAGCGGGGCTGGTGTGTGGGTAAAAACTGTATAAGAAAGGTGTAAAAAATGGCTCTTATGAACCGTCTTAATGCAAGATCTGTCGCAACATTGGGGGCTGGAAAATATAATGATGGTGCCGGGGCTTGCTTCTTCACAAACGTAAAGATGGAGGTGCTCAATGGCTTTATCGTTATACCATTCATGGTCAACGCCGTGAAATGGGATTGGGTGCCTTAAGACATGTCTCTTTAAAACAAGCCCGTGAATTGGCAACTGGGTGGCGCTCTGTTTTGCATGAGGGGCGTAACCCCATTAAAGAACGCGATAAACAAAAGCGTGAAGCAATAAGCAATCTCCATTACTTAAAAGATATTGCCGTAGATGCTTTTGAAAGTCGGAAAGCTGAATTAAAAGATGATGGTAAGGCTTGTGATTGGTTTTCACCTTTACGTCTTTATATTCTCCCTAAATTAGGCTGTCTACCCGTTTCAGAGATTACTCAAACAGAGATACGCAATACTCTTGCCCCTATTTGGCATACAAAAGCTGCAACAGCAGAGAAAGCATTGATACGTCTTAATCTTTGTCTTAAACATGCGGCTGCATTAGGTTTGAATGTTGATTTACAAGCAACAGAAAAAGCACGCGCGCTCTTAGGCAAACAACGCCATAAAACGCAAAATTTTCCAGCTATGGACTGGAGAAAGGTTCCGGCTTTTTATAAAACACTTTGCGAAACAACAACAATGACACAACTGGCTTTACGTTTGCTTAT
>NZ_JBHIQG010000241.1:0-3758 GCF_042196425.1 Bartonella sp. AD328YNZD
AATGTTCCCCCATAAGGAATAAAGCCCCCATGAAGAGCAAGCCCATTCATTATAGCGCCCATTGCGTGTTCGCGAATACCATAATGGAGATAGCGCCCTGAAAAATCACCGGCAGAGATACTTTTCATTTGGCTGCTTTTTGTGTTATTGGACCCCGTTAGGTCGGCAGAACCACCAATGGTTTCCGTAATGACTTCATTGATCACTTCCAGAGCCATTTCCGAAGCTTTACGCGTAGCAACAATAGGGCGCTCTTCAACGAGTTTCTGTTTATAAGCATCGATAGCGCTATCAAATCCCCCCACAAGATCACCACGCATCAATCTTTCAAACTCCACTCGTTCTGATACAGGGAGATCCGCCAATTTTACTTCCCACTTTTGCCGTTTTTTAGCGGCATTAAGCCCCGCTAAGCGCCAACTATCGAGAATATCGGCTGGAATAACGAAAGGCTCTGCCTCCCAGCCTAAAGCGATACGGGTCTCAGCAATTTCCCGTGCTCCTAAAGGGGCTCCATGAACTTTATTGGTTCCAGCCTTATTCGGTGCTCCAAAGCCAATGGTTGTTTTACAGGCAATTAACGTTGGTTTATCACTCTCGCGTGCTGCTTCAATGGCGCTTGCAATTGCGGCTTGATCATGGCCATCCACTTTGTGTGTATTCCAACCGCACGCTTTAAAACGCGCAATCTGATCTGTACTGTCAGCAAGAGAAATCTCTCCATCGATAGAAATATTATTATCGTCCCACAACACAATAAGCTTGTTGAGTTTCAAATGACCGGCAAGAGAAATTGCTTCTTGAGAAATCCCTTCCATAAGGCAGCCATCGCCCACCAACGCGTAAGTGTAATGGTCGATAAGATCACCAAAACGAGCATTTTGCAAACGTTCCCCAAGCGCCATCCCCACGGCATTCGCCAACCCTTGTCCGAGAGGACCAGTGGTTGTTTCGATTCCTGCCACATGCCCATATTCTGGATGTCCAGCAAGTTTTGCCCCTAGTTGGCGAAAATTTTTGAGATCTTCAATGCCAATATCTTCATAACCAGAAAGATACAAGAGAGCATAAAGCAACATAGATCCATGCCCTGCTGATAACACAAAACGATCACGGTTAGGCCAACGGGGTTTTTGGGGGTCATGAGCAAGGAATTTCGTATAAAGAATCGTAGCAATATCGGCTGCCCCCATTGGTAAGCCTGGATGACCAGAATTTGCTTTTTCAATTGCATCAATAGCAAGAAAACGGATAGCATTGGCCATCTGATTTTGTTGTGGGTTGTTTTTCATAAACGATAAACCATTTCGTTAAGTACGTTATTCTGTTGCTTTTTCCGTATTCTCTTTAAAAATTCCTGAGAAATACTATTTTCTAATCCTCAGCGTGAGACTTTTTGACACTACTTTGATCACATTTAAATAACATTCCCCTCACGCATCCTGTATATTCATGTCATTTATGCCAATATGTTCAAAAAATCCAGCTTTTAATTCATATCTATCCCCTGCTTTGCTTGCTAAAATATCCTACTTCCTTAAAAATAAAATGCACGCAATACAAAAGTATAAGTGATTCGTTTTTGCATAACGCATTGATAAAGGATATAATTACCCAAAGGATAAAGGCAATGAACCAAGAGACTACGGTTCTACAAGATGCTCTAGAACAATTGGAAAAAGCACTCAGAACCTTAGAGATCACTATAATAAATCGCAATGCCGTTATTGATAAAAATAACGAATGGGAAGAAGAAATTCAACGAATGAATGCTGATCGCAGCCATCTTGCTCAAGCGCTTGACAAAGCTGAAGCCCAAATTGAACGCTTAGAGTCCGTAAACAGAGAAGTTTCCAAACGTCTTATTAAAGCAATGGAAACGATTCGTGTCGTCATTGATAGATAAAGGTTTGAATGTATGGAAACTGTTTCCGTTACCATTGATGGTAAAAATTATCGTATGGCTTGTGATAAAGGACAAGAACGTCATCTTATTGCGCTTGCGGCTCAATTGGACCAATATATCGCACATTTAAAGAAAAATTTTGGTGAAATTGGCGACCATCGTTTATCGGTTATGGCAGGCATAATGATTATCGATGAAATGGAAGAAATAAAACGAGAAAATAAAAAATTACAAGAAGACTACAATGCTCTTTTAAGACTCCACAATGAAAGAGATCGTACTATGGGAAAAATTATGCGTGACACCACACAACGCATTGAAAATCTCACCAACCAATTGCTCAAAGATGATCAAAATAGCACACACATTCAAGAACAAGAACAGGAAGGCTTCTAAAAAGTACATCAGCGCGTAATAAACCAGAGATTTGACTTGCCTCTCACACTTTACAGAATAAAAATCCTAAAACCCACATCAGTCTGTAAACAGGTTGGATTCTTAATCAAGACTGGTTTTTCTTGGCTTGCACGTCATGTGATTGACATGCATTAAGCGTAACAAACAAGGCCTTTCCCGAATATCCAATGCCTCTTAAAAAACGCTTAAACGTTTCAAGGAGGCTTGTATCATTACGCTTCAAATAAAGTTTCTTTATGCCGCGCATCAAGATGATAATAAGACCAATATCATTCTAAACAATCATAGAAATTACAACAGAAACCAGCAAAGCATCCTTCAAGAATAAACATCTTTATTCCACTTCCCCAAAAGCTCTAGTTCTATCAAAAGTCCTTGTCCCCCTCGATAGCACCAAGCAGATTCATATGTATATATATTTTAAAAATAACCTTATTCTCTTATATCTTGGTGGCATCATGGTATAATGTAAAAATTTTCCGTGAAGTGTATCCCATCCATTGAGTAGCATCTTTACACTGATGAATGTACAATTTGGTATCATCTATTTGCTCACTTGCGATGTTTAATCGTTATGGTATGGAAGGTGATAGAGAAGGGGAATTTTATATTTTGCTTTTGATTTATAGGTTGCTTTCTTGTGATGTGTGAATGTTTTTGATTGATTTCGTTTGTGCTCTTTAAAGCTGCTGTTTGTTATATGTATAATGTATAAATTCCTTAGGTATGACTATCTTTTTACTTGTTTTGATCTTTGCTGCTGTTTTCTTTCCAGGCGAGCCTTTATCCAAGAGGGATAAAAGTGTATAAACTGAAGTTTATGGCAGAGACGATTCGTATTATAGGCATTGATCCCGGATTACGGCATACAGGGTGGGGTGTTATCGATCTTGCAGGTAATCGTCTTCAGTTTATTGCAGCAGGGACGGTTTCTTCTAATGTACAGTGTGATCTGGCTTCCAGACTCTGTCAGATCCACAAAGGTCTTTCAGAGATTATGCATCAATTTATGCCCCATGAAGCCGCTGTGGAACATGTGTTTGTCAACAAAGATGCTACGGCAACTTTAAAACTTGGGCAAGCGCGCGCGATTGCGCTGCTGGTTCCTGCCCAAGCAAACCTTCCTGTTTTTGAATATGCCCCCAACAAAGTGAAAAAATCGGTTATTGGTGTTGGGCATGGTGCTAAAGAACAAATCCATATGATGGTAAAAGTTCTCCTACCACGGGCTGAATTTGATAGTAATGATGCGGCTGATGCTCTTGCTCTTGCTCTTTGTCATAGTATGCATCGTAAGAGTATGGGCCAATCTTATCAGGCAAGGATGGCGATATGATTGGGGTGGCAACATGATTGGCAAATTAAAGGGCACCCTTGAACATATCTTTGATGATCATATTCTTCTTGATGTTCATGGTGTGAGTTATGTTGTTTT
>NZ_JBHIQG010000242.1:0-3754 GCF_042196425.1 Bartonella sp. AD328YNZD
AAACAGAACAACTCGCTGAACCACTTTGGACAGAACGAAAATTTACCAGCAGTGACAAAACAGCCAAACAAGCGCGCTTGAAATTGACCCTTACCGGTGGACCTGCTGCGCGGTCCATGGTGAGTGATTTTGGCGCTGGCATATTGTGATGGGAACTGGCATATTATAATGGGAAAATGAGAGATGACAAAAACCAAAAAACTCGACATGGAATTGCCTAAAGAGGGGCGTTTTATCAGTTCTGAATTCCCAATCTTGCGGGAAAATTTGACCAAAATTGATCAAGCACTTGCGGAAGTTGAGGAAAAGGTAAACGAAAAGGCGCCTTTACAGCACACGCATACGATCAACGAAATCGCAGATCTAGAAAGCGCTCTCAATGGCAAGATGGCAGCGGATAAAACCTTTACTTTTGCTGATTTAAGCGATATCGAAGGGGCAAAAGATGCCGCTAACAACTATGTTCTCTATAAATCAAGCAACAATAACTTTACCTTTGGCAGTGCTGTCTCACTGTTAGGCGCGCATCAACATAAAACCGAAGATATCGTGGGGCTTGACGATTTTAGAGCCAAGCTTAACGAAGATCTCACAAGCTATGGGCGCCTCACAAGCCCAAATGAATGGCAAAGTTATAATAAATTTACCAGCAAAGTTAGCATGAGTGGTGGCTTAGAGCTGTTAGGTAATTCATCGTTTAATCTCACCCACAATAATAAAGTTGTGACAAGTCTAAGTGCAAGTGGAAGCATGCTTAGAGGTCCAGCAACTGTTGATGGTAAGGCACTTTACACAAAAGATGAGGCTACCACTGTCCTTCAAAAAATACGCAATGAGATTGCAAAACTGAAAGAAGTTACCGCGCTTAATCCCCTTGAAATCCTCATGACAGAAAGTGGACCCATTCCATTTCCTGATAGTGTTACTAGCTACACCGATATTGAAATATGGGCGTGGGGTGGCGGTGGAGGCGGCAGTAATATAAAAGGCGGTGGTGGAGGTGGCGGCGGTTGCGTACGTATTAAAATCAAAGGATACCAGCTGGGAAACTCAAAAAATGCTCAAATTGGACGTGGTGGGAAAGGCGGTAATAACGAGAGGGGAGGCATAGGTGGTCAAACAATAATTCAGGGACTTCTTACCGCAGGCGGTGGCGGAGGTGGTGGATATTATGGATACGCAACTAGTGGCAGTGAAGGAAGTGCCAACAGCAGTGGTCGCGGCGGTAGCGGTGGCAGCTATTACTCTAGCAATACCAGCGTCAATGGCAGTAGTTCTACTTTCGGTGGCGGGAGTGGTGGTGGCTACGCATACTATAGAAGTAACGACGGCCCCTTTATTGTCTATAAAACAAACATTGGACATGGTGGAAGCTCTATTTATGGTGGCGCTGGTGGTGGTTGCAGTGATGGTATCGCAAAAGGGGGGTACAGTGGGAAAGGCGGCAATGGTGGTGATGGAAATGGTTTTACCAGCGGCGGTGGCGGTGGCTACTTTCCAGGAAAATCTGGTGGAGATGGCGGCAATGGTGGTGACGGAGCAATCTTGTTGAGATTTTTTATCTAGGAGTTTTTTATGAAATATGCAGTTGTTGAAAATGGTGTGGTAACAAATATTATTGTAGCCTCAGAAGATTATGTTCACGCCTTTGATGGTGAGGCAATCCCCTCACGTGAAGCGCAGATCGGCTGGACTTATAAAGACGAAGTGTTCTCTCCTCCCGTGGTGGATGAAGAAACAATGGCAGAGCTTAGCCATAAATCACAAGAAAAAGGTGAAGAAGCTTAGGCACTCAAACAATAGTGTTAATGATGCTTGTTGTATAAGCTGGCTTTGTATGTTTTTAAAATCCCCTTTAAAGCTCTTTCAAAGCCCTTTAAAGGGCTTTTTTGACTGACAGTGTCAGTCTTATGAGAGAGTGTAGATGATTGTTATGGTCTCTTCATTAATGTGGAGAGCAAAATGGCAACAAAAGTAAATACTCTCTGTCGCACTATAGCAAAATCATTCTTTATCTTTAGAAAAAGCCCCGAAATCACGGCGTGCCCCCTCTTCTATTCCAAAAGTTTTGTAAAGAGATTAACGGCTCTTAGCAAGCCGCTCTAATAACCTATCGCTATGAGAAAACATAGCGGTTAGCCCACAGAAATTATCCTAGAAACTCAAAAACAAGGAGAATGGAACAAAAAATAGAGGCTGGGCTGGTTGCCCAGCCAACGGGACTTAGTTTAGCGACAACCCGTCCGATGTAAGAAGACCTCAACATCGCAGCCACTTCTTCTCACTTGGAAACAGTGAGAAGATGGCTAATATAGATGGAAGAGTGTTAAAAAATGATGGATACACTTTGTAAAGAAAAATTAAAATCTGTTGATCCTATCTCACCAGCTGCTGCTTATATTGGAGGCAAAAGAAGACTAGCCAAAACCATAGTTAACATTATCGAGGACATTCCTCATAGTATTTATGCCGAACCTTTCGTTGGAATGGGAGGAATATTCTTTAGGAGAAAATTGATTCCACCCACTGAAATCATTAATGACCGTTTAGGAGATGTGGTGAATTTTTTTCGGGTGTTACAACGCCATTATCACCCGTTTATAGAATTTCTGGAATTTCAAATAAGCAGCCGTGAGGAATTTCAACGATTACGTGCTCAAGATCCAGAAACCCTCACAGATTTAGAACGGGCTTCAAGGTTTTTATATTTGCAGCGTTTAAGCTTTAGCGGGAAGGTAGCCGACCGTACGTTTGGGGTTGAAACAGACCGCGGTGCACGTTTTAATCGTTTTAAACTTGAAGACTTATTAAAGCTTATTTACCGTCGTTTAGCGGGTGTTACCATTGAAAATTTAGACTGGTCTGAGTTTATCAGGCGCTATGATCGACCAAACACCTTATTTTATCTTGACCCGCCTTATTGGGGTGTTGAGGATTATTATGGCAAAGATTTGTTTAAGCGAGAGGATTATCAGAGGATGGCTATGCTGCTGGCACAATTAAAAGGGAAGTTTCTTTTGTCTCTCAATGATGTGCCAGAAGTTCGAAAAACCTTCAGTCAATTTACCTTAAAAAAAATAAATACGTTTTATTCGTGTAACGCCTTAAATAATGTAGTTCCCGCTAAGGAGCTTATCATCACCAATTGTGATTTCTAAAACGAGAAATAATACATATTAAAGGGCTTTAAATGACCTTTGAAGACCTTTTTAAAAAAGTAAATTGCTACAAAATCTAGTGTCAAAACATAAAAAGAAAGTGCTTGTTGAAAACAAACCTTTCTCAAGAGCGCCTCTTTACCTCTCATTTTTTCCATTCATTTCATTAGCCAATATTTCAAAGGAGCATAAAGTATGGCAACAGGTTTTTTACACGGTGTTGAAGTCGTTGAAGTTGACGACGGCACCCGCCCCCTTCGCGCGGTTCAGTCTGCCGTTATCGGAATTGTTGGCACAGCACCCGATGCCGATGAACGAGCATTCCCCCTCAACACACCAGTTTTGGTAGCCGGCTCTCTTTCACAAACCGCAAAACTGGATACAACAGGTAAACGACGCGGCACTTTACCCAATGCCCTTGATCTTATTTTCAAGCAAGTGGGTGCCATTGTTGTTGTCGTACGCGTGCAAGAAGGTGACAACGAAAATGCAACACTCACTAATATTCTAGGGGGTGTGAACGCAAATGGTGCTTATGAAGGCGTCCATGCTTTGATTGGAGCACAATCCATTGTGGGACAAACACCACGCATTCT
>NZ_JBHIQG010000243.1:0-3722 GCF_042196425.1 Bartonella sp. AD328YNZD
GTTGCTGGACTTGCAACAATATTATTAAGAATAAGCTCTGCTGGATAAGGCTTATCAAATTTCATCACCACTGTTTTTTCATCTGGAGCTTGCAAAGCATCATCAACATTTTGCTCTGTAATTCCATATTCATTAAAAATTGTCGCATTGGTCATCTTTAATTTAACAATCCGCTTCATACTCCAAAGAAGATCATTGGCATTGGCTAATCTGCCATCATTAAACTTCAAGCCATCACGCAAATGAAAAGTAATCACCGTACTGTGATCATCCCCTGAAACATCCCAATGTGTAGCTAATGCTGGAACCATTTTAGCAGGATCATCCGTTGCGGTACTGACCAAACTATCACAAACATTGCGGACAATTTCACCTCCATAAACATCATTAAGTTGTGCGGGATCAAATGTACTAATTGCATCGAGATTCCAAGCCATCACAAGGGTATCTGCGGGAGTTTTTGCTGAAACCTGTTGTGCAACCATCCCCAGTGCTATAAAAGCAGAAACAAGAGAGCTGCTATTCTTTAATATTTTTTTCTTTAAGTTCATAAACTTTCCCCTTTATTTTTTATCAATGAATGATGCTCAAATGACATAGCAAATTTATAATTATAAAAACTGAACAAATACGTTCTAATTGCTTATACAAAGTCATCCACTTTATAAATTCACTGACTTAAGTTTCAATCAAACCATAGCGAACATGCACTATATGTTTTGCTAACTAGTATCACATTTTTTTCATAATATCTCTTTGCATACAACAATACGCTATATCAGCCCCAATAAATTATCAAAATGATAAATCCTGTATCCCCCCAGAAAACGGTAAGCTTTTTAAAAAATCATTGCGCAAAGATTTATAAACTCACTGTTTTATTCTTTTAGGGTGTATTTAAAATAAATATGCAAATTTTAAAAACCGTCATCCTCCTCAAACACTCAATTTCAAGATACGACGCATCTTTACTACATGATAAAAACTGCCTCGAAATAGTAAAAAAATATAAGAAAATATTTTTTCTACCATAAAAAGCCGCTTAATCTTTTGAAAATTAAGTATCAAAAATTTTACGTTTTTACCAACAAAACCAAACACGTTAATAACGATAAAGAAATAATGAGAAAAGCCATTCCTTACAAATTTTGTCTTCTGAGAGATAAAGCTTGCAATAAAAGAATGCACACAAAAATACCCTTTCTCATTGATAAAAACAAAATTCATTATACGATTTTCCCCAAAGACATTACGAATATAAATCCTTTTAAACTTTAAATGTGCATCATTGCTTTTTCGCTATAAAAATAAAATAGCAAACAATATACCGCAATAAAACTCTCGTTTCCAACAGCAAAATACAGAGATTCAATTCAGCAATGTAGCGTATACAGCTCTGCCTGAGCTTAAGCATCCTCCCCAAAACTGGAGCTCACACACAGCAAAATTACTCTCTAATGGAAAAAAGTTATCAGATAATAAAATCTAACACAAGCAGCTTGAGTCATTTAATTTCAATTTTTCCTAACTGCATTTTGTTTTATATTGCTCAGGCAAGTATTAAGCAAGCGACCATCACACAAATAAACTAACAGTCATACAATCCAAGCAAATTATAACAATGCAACAACACCGCCACATCTAAAGATGACTTTGCATTAATCAATAAACATGAATAGAATATTCATTCCTTAATAAAAATACCTCTTCTCAATCATTTCAAACGCCAAAAGCTGTTGCAGTATTTAAGAATTGGCAAAAAGAAGAATGGTGATTGATAATGTGAATCTTTGTAAAGTAAAAATGAGAGGACACAATCATATCTTATACATTCACAAACACCATCGAGTATTTAGAAATTCTTCTTTTAAAAACCCATAAATGAGCAATAAAATAATATTCTGTTTTGTTTGAATGACTTAGACTCCATAATCACGCAACACAACACGACCACATCCAAAAGCAATAATGCAACAACAAACATCTTAAACAATGAAAAGACTATTTTTGTTTTTTGAGCATGATTTTCTTTCAACATAAATAGCTTAAATATATAAACATCTTTTTACATCATTGCAAAGGATATACTCTAGAGCATATCATTGAAGTTTATTACTAATTTTTTCAAATGAAAAATGAACAAAAAAACACCTTTATCTACCTATCTTCAATCAAAATCTAATTTTTGTACGAAATCATAGTTTAACTCTACGGCATTCTTCCATATAGAGAAAAATTTTTAGGTATAAGCTCTTTGAATACAAATCGTTAACCATGAATAAAGCAGGAATTTTATCCATCTTGATAATTTATAAAACCCTGCAGCGTTAGCTCTATCTATGAATTGTAAAAAATTCTGTTTTTTATATTATCGGATAATAAAATTGAAATTATTTATAATATTGTTTAAAAATTTTAATTGATTTGCATTGTTTGGCAATAGATCAAATTTTAATCACTCGTCGCTTAATTTTATCTTTAATCTTATCATAGGAACAAAAAACTTTTTTGTCTTATTTTTTTAGTTTTGTTCTTCATTTATTTCAGTAGGAAAAATTAATACCGTCTAAGTATCAAATTTCATTTTTTTATTCTTTAAAATACCCATTTTTTGAAGAGTCCATTTAAAGTCATAATATTTTTTACTTGAAAAATATCTTATATAGATTGCACAAAGATGTTATTTTTAAATATTCACTTTCTACAGCGAATATGAATGCCATCATATATGAGCATTTTCTTTATCTTAAGAATTTTTTTGTCTTGCACAACTGTTAACAGTTTTTGAAAACTTATCAGCATTTATTACCTCCCTCTCACGGATGATTTTATTCTTTTACAAAAATTTTTACTTAAAATTTTAAGAGAAAATATATCAAAAAGTTTATTGTAAAAAAAACTGACATGTTGTTCAACTAAACATATCGTCTACAGAATTCAAAACATTGATTTATAGTAATAATTCACTGTTTCGTATGTTGAATCAATCAAAACCACTCATTTGCACGTCACAAGCAGGATGAGTGTGTGGGTAAAACTGTATAAGAAAGGACTAAAAATGGCTCTTATGAACCCTCTCTAGTGCCAAGGGCTGTCCGCAAACACCCACGAGCTGGCAAAGTGTGTGATGGGGCCGGCGTGCTTCTTCATAAGCGTAAAGATGGAGGTGCTCAATGGATTTATCGTTATACCCTTCACGGACGCCGCCGTGAAATGGGCTTGGGAGCGTTGCGAGATGTCTCTTTAAAACAAGCCCGTGAATTGGCAACTGGGTGGCGTTCTGTTCTTCGTGAAGGTCGTGACCCCATTAAAGAGCGTAATAAACAAAAGCGTGAGGCAATAAGCAATCTTCATTACTTAAAAGATATTGCCGTGGATGCTTTTGAAAGTCGTAAAGCTGAATTAAAAGGGGATGGTAAAGACGGAATCTGGTTTGCATCTTTAAAACTGCATATTCTTCCCAAATTAGGCTGTTTACCCGTTTCAGAGATTACTCAAACAGAGATACGCAATACCCTTGCTCCTATTTGGCATACAAAAGCTGCAACAGCAGAGAAAGCATTGATACGTCTTAATCTTTGTCTTAAACATGCTGCTGCATTAGGATTGGATGTTGATTTACAAGCAACAGAAAAAGCACGTGCTCTCTTAGGCAAACAACGCCATAAAACGCAAAATTTTCCAGCTATGGATTGGAGAAAGGTTCCGGCTTTTTATAAAAC
>NZ_JBHIQG010000244.1:0-3715 GCF_042196425.1 Bartonella sp. AD328YNZD
ACTCGAACCTCCACGCCTTACGGCACAGGTACCTGAAACCTGCGCGTCTACCAATTCCGCCATCTGGGCTCATAAAATTCATCTAAGCTTGTGAAGCAGTTCTGTCAATAAAATTATAGAATTTATTTTTTCAGCTTAAAACGATAGCATTAAATTTTTTGTGTGAAGGAGATCATGATTTTAGAAGTTTAAGATGTGATGATTGTCTTTGATGAAATGGTTGAATCGGGATTAAATGTGTAAATAATAGGAATGCCGGTCGCTAATTCTTGAGATATAATTTCTTCGCCATTTAGATCTTCAAGTGCCATCATAAGAGCACGAAGAGAGTTTCCATGCGCTGCGATCAAAACTGTTTGAGAGCGCAAAATATGAGGCTGGATATGATAAAGATAATAAGGCCAAATGCGTGCACCGGTGTCGCGGAGGCTTTCTCCATTCGGGGGGGCAGTTGTATAGGAGCGGCGCCAGATCTGGACTTGTTTTTCTCCCCATTGTTGACGCACTGCATCTTTATTCAAACCTGCAAGATCACCATAATTGCGTTCATTTAATGCAGGGGTCTTTATCAATTGCAAGTCAGATTGACCCATTTGCTCTAAAATATGCCTAGCCGTTTTTTGTGCGCGCTGTAAGGCTGACGTATAAGCAATATCAAATTTTAAACCAGCTGCTTTAAGATTTTTTCCTGCTTCTATTGCTTCTGCGTGACCTTTTTCTGTCAAATCAGGATCTTTCCAACCGGTGAAAAGATTTTTGAGATTCCATTCACTCTGTCCATGACGGATAAGTACAAGTGTGCGTCCCATTATGATTTTCCTACGTTACATTGATCGTTTAAAATTCATTGTTCAATCCCAAAACATCGAGCATTGAATAAAGACCGTTTTCATGATTTTTTGCCCACAAAGCTGCTTTTAATGCGCCATTGGCAAAGATAGAGCGTTCTTGCGCTGTATGTGAAAGAATAATGCGCTCATTGGAACCGGCAAAAATGACACTGTGTTCACCAACAACTGTTCCACCACGTGAACAGGAAAAGCCAATGGTACCTTTTTTGCGTTTACCTGTATAGCCATTGCGTTCATTAACACGCACATTTTGAAGCATAACATTGCGACCCTCAGCGGCAGCTTGTCCAAGAAGAAGGGCTGTTCCAGAAGGGGCATCAACTTTGTTAGCGTGATGCATTTCATAAATTTCGATATCAAAATCATCGGTTTCTAACGTTTTAGCGGCTTTCTTTACAAGGTTGGCTAAAAGATTTATTCCAAGACTCATATTGCCGGATTTGACAATTGTTGTATATTTCGAAAAATTCGCAATTTTTTCTTCTTCTGTTTTGCTAAATCCTGTGGTGCCAATAATGTGAACAAGACCTTTTTGAGCAGCATAGTGAGCATAAAGAATACTGGCTTGTGGTTGTGAAAAATCTAAAATACCTTCTGTGTTAGAAAAGGCCTTTTGGGGATCATCAGTGATGAGAATCCCAAGAGAATCTGAACCAATTAATGTACTCGCATCTTTTCCTACAAAAGGTGAATCTTTACGTACAAGAACAGCACAAAGCTCTACATCTTTCCTATGCTCGATTACTGTAATGAGTTCACGCCCCATTCTCCCATTCGCACCAACAACTGTAAGGCGCATTTTTGTCTCCTTATGATACTTTGACTGCGCGTAGTATAGGCAAATTCTTACTTTCTTTCCAACGGTTCTTTTTGTTTATAGAAAAAAATTTTTCTACTTTAATTTATTTTTTGTGCTGTAAAAACACGACCGTGATATAAGATTTATAAATTTATAGAGAGATATTTTTTGTTACAACGCGTGGTGGATATTTCTAGGTAAGGCTTGCTTATAAAGCTCTAATGGAGATTACGCATTACTTTACGCTTTTGTATCTCGCGTTCTTTAATGGGGGCACGTCCCTCATGCAAACAAGATACCCTAAAATAAATATGCTTATGTTGTCAATTTATGCGCTTGCTTTAAAAAAATGTGTCTCAATGCTTCTAAACTCATTTTATGATAGTGCTTGTGAAGAGTATAATGAGAGAGCTTCCATGAATAATATAAAGTCTATTCTGCACTACGGTCTTTATGCTTCATAAAAGAGAAAATAGGCACTATCATGTACTTTGCTAGCCTTCAATGTAGCAACAGCTCTTGGCATTTGAAACAATTCATCGGTATTTTTATTTTATTTTTTCTTTAATATTTTTTCCATACGCTAATCCCATTTGCAACGCATAAGAAAAAGATTTTGATTGATGCAAATGTGAGGCGGGTAATGGGAAAAAAGTATTTGAGGTTCATGATTCAAGTTAAAAAAGCGATTATTTATATTGTAGATTAATCTGTTATCTTATAAATAAAATCACATAAAAGGGGGCAAAAACAAGAGATCAATAAGAAGTCGAATTGTTTATACACGGGAGTTAATCGGATTCTTTGCCTTTTAAGGAAGTCAGTTAAAAAAATTGTTATGTTGTAAAGACGCATGGCGGTTTTTTTATCCTATTATGCCCTACAACCCTGTTGTTTAGAGCGGTGATATAAGGTATGAAAAGCTTTACATATTAAGTGTTTTTTAGATATCGTGATCAGTGTTCAGGGGTAGGACTTGCCTGTAGAGCCTATGAAGTGAACCGCATGAGTGGTCAGGAGGTGGAATTTGCCCGTGAGAAGCTGGATTGTTGATAGTCCGGTGGCTGGTAGGAATATCCGTTCTTTTAGGTGTGGGGAGGAGATCAATATAGAGCAAGAAACATCTCTCAACACTCTCAAGCCCATTTTACGGTGATCGCCCGTGAATAGTATAACGGTAAATCCATTGAGCATTCCCATCTTTACGCTTATGAAATAACAAGCCGGCATCATCACACATTTTGCCAGCTTCCAATGTTGCAACAGATTTTGCATTAAGACGGTTCATAAGAGGCATTTTTAGTCCTTTCTTAATAGTTTTTTATCTACACGCTAACCCCGCTTGTAACGTGCAAGCGAATAGTTTTGATTGATTCAACATGGAACAGGTTTGGGATGAGAGAATCCTATGATATTCGGGATTCTAATTCAACATACAAGACAGAGAATTATGATTATAAATCAACGCTTTATAGAGTAAATAATAGGCATGCTATGCAATGCACTTTTTCATATATTGAGCAGAATAGAGAATAGCATGCCTAAGTATTGTTATGTTACTGACCACACTTGCAATGGTGCTACAGCTCTTGTTTTTAACTAGAGTATTTAAAAATCCTTTTTTTCCTTGTGCTGATTTTTTATGTAACAGGACGAGAAAGTGATTTTTTTTGATGCATTATAAGGAGTTTTGAACTGAGAAAATATCATGGTGGCGTCTTATTCTCTTTTCAAGTAAGACTATAAATCAATGTATTATTGCATTGTTTGTACATATGCATAAAAATTTATAAACCTAGAAGTATCCTTTAGATAAAATATCGCTTTTACTTTTGTTGGTGAAAGGTGGTTAGAAATCAAGATCAGCATAGTGAGTACTTGCAACGATTCCGCGGACGCGATCTGTTAAAAGAGAACGAAAAGAAGGACGTGATTTAATTCGCATATACCAGTCTTTGGCAGCAGGAGATTGTTCCCAGTCAATTTCTCCTAGAAAGTCAAGTACAGAAATAGAGGCTGCGGCTGCTAGGTCTGCATAGGACAAGGTAGAACCCACTAAGCTATC
>NZ_JBHIQG010000245.1:0-3697 GCF_042196425.1 Bartonella sp. AD328YNZD
AAAGAAATTTTTAAAGGTACACTTCCTTCAACAATAATGAGAGAGTGTATCTTTAAATCAGTATTTTTCACTGTTGCAGCAAAAGCTGTTATGGTAAAAATACTTAATAGAATAACTGTAGTAAAAATATAAGTATATTTCAGCATTCTAAGATTCCTTCCTCAGCAAAACGCTTATATAGGCTAAATCGAAGAGCATTGGTTACATGAGAAGATGAGGTAATATTAGGCACATAAATAGCCAAATTAAAGGAAAAACTCTTACGATCAAATGCTGTAAAACTCACCTGTGGGATAGGATTTTTTAAAACGCCTTCTGTCGTAGAAGCAATCTCTAATAAAATTTCAGCAACATGCTCTGGAGCAACCTTAGATGATACAGTAACTGGTACATCAATTCGTCCTACTTTATTACGTCGTGTCCAATTACTAACGTTGTTATTAATAAGGCTTGAATTGGGAATAATAATCGTCTTACGCTGAATGGTCTCAAGTTCCGTTGCACGCACACTAATACGCTTAACAACGCCCCCTACTGATCCAGATTCTATATAGTCTCCTATTTTAAATGGTCTTCCAACTAAAATAATAAGTCCAGAGACAAAGTTTTGGACAATATTCTGTAAACCAAAACCTATACCAAGTGAAAGTCCTCCAGCAATAAGAGCGAAATTTCTAAGATCCAAACCTGCCATTGATAATCCGGTCAAAGCAGATACAACAACGCCTCCATAACTTATCACTGTTTTGATAGAATTACGTATACCAGAATCGAACTCTCCATGAACCAACACCACATTATCTAACCAACCAATAAATCTTCGAATAAGAAACCAGCAAACACAAAAAGAAATAATTCCTGTTACAAGAGAAATCAAAGAAAGACTAATATTTCCAATCTGAAAACCGGTCACCGATTGCCACAAAACTGCTTTTAAATCAGAATAGGAAAATCCAAACTGTACAGCAATGGGCATTGCACAAAATATAACAACAAATAAATTGAGAAAAACGCCCACAAAAATTCCCAATTGATTCATTGTTTTTTCTTCTAAATGAAACCTCTGCATCAAAAGATGACCAACCGTTGTTTTCATAAATTGGTCTTTAGTTCCAAGTGCTTGAGCACTTTGTATTCCTAAATACATGAGAACTAAAAATGCTCCATCAATCATAATTTGCTGCGTAATAAAACGCGCAAGTCCAACATAACCTAAAAAATTCAATACAAAGAGCAGTAACCCCAAGCCAATAAGAGGAATGCGTATATAAAATGGCCAAAAGTATGGCTCTTTTTTTTCTTCTTGAACACGCCTAGGTCTAAACCGCAAAGGTACAAATGATATTATAAATAGCAAAATCGCTACAAGAAAAACAGCAATAAAACTTTTAGCAATTGTCAAAGATAGAGGCGCTGAAATGATTTGATAAATACTATCAAGAACAGCGTCAAATGCCAAAATACCCCCTAAAGAAGTGAGTAAAATCACTAATTGATAAGCAGACGATGGTGCAATACTGAGAAGACGCACATGGGGCCGATTCGATGATAGAAGAACAACAGCTAATCGATTGATTAAAAATAATAAAATAATTTGACAACCTATCATATCAAAAACTGTTGTAAGCTTACCTGGATCTAAGTTAAAACTACGAAACAAAAACAACACAAGGTAAACGCAAAGAATACAGATAAGTGAAGGTAAAAGAACTGAAATAAAGGCGATCAATAAGCGTTGTAAATAAGATATTTCCTCATTAGACTTCGTAAAGTGGCAATACACATGAACAAGAACTTTTTGAGAAAAATACGAAAGTCCTAAAGTAATAAAAAGTGGAATTAAAAAGCAAAGAACTAGTTGTAAAAACTTGAAGTAAAATATAAAATTCCACCAAGAATTTAACAAAACAAGAAAATCTGATGAAGCCTCTTTTGTTTTTTGGGCGAGATGTTTAACCATCGGAATCGAAAACTCAAGCCTATACGTAAGCGTGCGTTTAAAAAGCTCCCGAGATTGAGAAATAGAAAGTTCCGCTATTCTATTTGCCGCTAAGAAAATTGCTTCAAAACGAAGCATGATACTGTTAATTTTAGCTTTTTGCTCTATCAAATAGGAATATTCCTTCACTGAGCTTTTCAGTTTTTTTATGTCACGATGGAGCTCCATTAATTGATCAAGAAGTGTATTAATCTCATTAAGAGGAGGACGCAAAACAAATGCTGCCTCAATAGCACGTTCACTGATATCTTGTGCACGTAACCGTAATTCTTCTAAAGCACGCTCATCTTCTGGCTTTCTGTCAAAATCTCTTTTTAAAGTTTCAGTATTTTCTTCAAGAGTCTCAATAATCAACTGTTGTTGTTTAATAATTTCATCAACTGAATAAGAAGCTATCGTTTGTTCGACAATTGTATTTTGTGCCCCCCTATTCCCCCATGCACCAGAATTAAATACAAAGATAATCCCCAAAAGAAGGAAAAGTATGAGGATGCTTTTTCTACAAAATGAATACATATCTACCTTATTAATACAAAAGGGATTTTATTTTTCTTTTTTAAATATGGTATAAAGTAGATATTTTCAACTTTTATAGAATAATCTTATAAAAGCTTTCCCTTATCCTATAATACTGATAATAAGATAAAAGAATGATAAATAAGCTGAACTCAATAAGATTAAAGAAGGCACTCTAGCATGTTTTTTTTGCACCTTTATTGCAAAAAAGAAGATTTTCTTCCTTTGACAACCTGGATTTTTCTATCCAGTTTAGGTGTATTCTTGACGAACAACCTAGAAACGCGTGCTTATTTAATCAAACAATCGCACACCAATAATGTCATTAAAACGAATAGATTTGATTTACATCATAAGTGTGATCAGGTGAATGTTACCACAACTGAAAACAAAAAACTTGTAATACTCCATACAGAATCTATTTTTATCAGGACCTTTCAAAAAATCCTAACATTGGATTTCTTTTTAATAAAGATTCCGGCTGTTGACACACGATTTCGTAACGTTAAAACACAATATTTCTCAAATAAACGCGCTCCTCCCAATGAACACACTTAATTCTCTTCCTTGAATATAAAAACGATCATCTTATTTTAATTGTGCTTTTAACTTTGAATAACTGTTAGATTGCCTATTTACGGAATATATCATGCGTACACCTGGTTGGTTAACTACCCTTTATTGTTTTATTCTTTTAAGCAGCATTTATGTTGCCTTACCCAATTTATTTTCACACGAACAAGTTAACAACTCGAAATTTTTACCCAATACCCGTGTGGCACTTGGTCTTGATCTTCAAGGAGGCTCTTCTCTTCTGCTCGAGGTTGATAGCAAAACGTTAAAACGCGATCAATTACACATCGTTTTAAGCAATGTGCGCAATGTATTGCGTGAAAAACAAATCCGCACCTCAAGTGTGCGTATCGTTGAAGATAGCGTTATTGCCCTTATTTCTGACCCATCGCAAACTGAAAAAGCACTCTCTGCTTTGAAAACATTAATAACCCCCATACACAGTAGCTTTGGCACAACAGAACATAACATCACGATCAGTACTCAAAATGAAACTCTCCGCGTCACATTAACAGAAGCTGGTATAAAAGACCGTATAAGCAATGCTATTGAACAAAGCTTAGAAATCATCCGGCGCCGTATAGATCAAGTTGGTGTTTCAGAACCAGC
>NZ_JBHIQG010000246.1:0-3695 GCF_042196425.1 Bartonella sp. AD328YNZD
AGTTGAAAGAGTATGAGACGTGATATCTTTAGGCATTGTTACAGTCTTTATTTGATAAATGATACGGTTTGTTGCAACCGGTCCTTTTATGACACCATAATGACCTTTGGGACCAGAAAACAAGGCTTTAACACCTTCAACACCAAGGACTTCAGATGAATCTTGACGCCGGAGGGCTGGTGTTGTTTGTTTTGTAACACCAAGGGTATGAGCAAGAGCAACAAGACTTTTTCCTTCCGTGAGCTGTTTGAGAGCATTTTGGGCTTTTTCATCAAGAAGACGTTGGATTTCCTCATTTTTCCATTGAGAAAGAACATCTAGCTTAGCTTCTTCAAGTGTCTTATCGCGGGCAGGAATAATTTTATCGACCTTATACCAGAGATACCCACCATTTTGAAAAGAGAGAGGATCAAGATCGACACCTTCGTTTGATTGATAGATGGCATTCAGTAAAATATCTTTTTGAGGTAAATCCGTGAGTATTGCACCTTCAAGCGTTTTCCCCGTTTTATCAATGGTAATCGTGCGCAAAGATAACTTGTATTGGTCAGCTAACTCTTTGAGAGAAGCACCCTCAAAACGAGCATTTTCAATGGCTACATAATTATTACGAATATCATCCGTAGCACGATTTTTGGCAAGTATTTGGCGAATATTTTCTTCTACACTTTCAAAAGGAAGAGAGCTTGAGGGTTCAATATGTATGATGCGAATGATAACAGGTCCCTGTAAGTCATTGATTACAGCACTGACTTGCCCTTGTTGGAGTTCAAAAATTTCGGATGCTAGATGGCTAGGAAGTTCATTTTCTGCGAGAGGCCCTTTTTGTATGTCATTAAGAGTCTTTTTTTCAGCTTTTACCAGTTCATCAAAACTCAATCCATCGGCTATTTTTTTTGCTGCATTATCGGCTTCTTCGCGTGAGGGGAATCGCAGTTCTTCGAATGTACGCTTTTCAGGGGTTACAAAACGTGAAGCATTTTGGGTATAATAAGCTTTTGCCTCATCTGTTGGGATATCTTTAGGTTTTACGAAATCATTAAGTTCCATAGATAATAAAGAGACAGTGCGGTATTCTGGAGTACGAAATTCATTTTGATGTGTTTCAAACCATTTTTGCAGTGTTTCGTCATCAGGATCAGCTGTTATTTCCTTTTCTTTTAGATCAATCATGAGATAATCTGCGATACGCATTTCTCCTTGATAAAGAGCAAGTGCTTTATAGAAGAGATCTGGTGCTTTCATATCAGAGAATAAAGCTGAAATAATTTGGTTACGCTTTTCTTTTCTGGTGTAATAATTAAGAAAAGCACTTTCACTGATACGTAAATGCTGAAGATAGTTATAAAATAAATTTTTATCAAAAGTGCCATTTATTTGGAACATATTATCAGTTCCAATCATACGCGCTATTGTATCTTTTGAAAGACTTATTTTCATTTTACGGGCTTGTTCATCAAGCAGTGTATTTTGTTGTAATTGATTAAACACAAAAGCGGGAATTTGGTATTGCTGCATTTCATTTGGCGTAAACATTCGTCCAAGATGAGCGGCATGTGCTAAACGTGCGCTTTGATCGGCAAGAGCGAGACGATAATCATCGACAGTTACTGTGGATTTTCCAGAAGTAATAAGGCCTCTTTCATTTTTGGTGTGTAACTGTGGTATCCCCCATAAAAGAATGAAGCATAAGAGTAAAATAGCAAGGAAAATTCTGGCAATCCAAGAATTTGCAGCATTTCTTACGATGTCAAGCATTGTTTAATTCCACTTTTAACATGAGTTATTATCAAAGCAGTAACGGAATTTGCAACAAAGACACGAAAGATGCAAGCTTTAAAGACTTGCTTTCACTTTATAATTTGGTACTTACAGATAAATAATATATTATAATAGCTCTTGAGGTGAAAATATGTCTCCAAATATTCGGCCTTTTCTTGCTGGAAATTGGAAAATGAATGGAACGAGTGAATCGCTTGGAGAGTTGCGTGCTATTGCTACAGGCGTTAGCTCTGATCTAGGTCATTTGTTTGAAGCTTTAATTTGTGTTCCAGCAACGCTTTTATCGCGTGCTTCTGATACGCTGGATGGTGAAAATCTCCTTTTAGGAGGACAAAGTTGTCACTTTGATGACTATGGCCCTTATACTGGAGATATTTCAGCTTTTATGCTTAAAGAAGCGGGAGCAAGTCATGTTATTATCGGGCATTCAGAACGTCGTACAGTGTATCAGGAAAATGATGCTATTGTCTGCGCCAAAGTGCAAGCAGCGTGGCGAGCAGGGCTTGTGGCTCTTGTATGTATTGGTGAAACATTGGAAGAACGCAACAATAATAAAGTGCTGGATGTTCTCGCACAGCAGCTTGAGGGATCTTTACCAGATGATGCAACAGCAGAGAATATCATTATCGCTTATGAACCTGTTTGGGCGATAGGCACCGGCAATACAGCAACTGTAGAAGATATTGCAAAAGTGCATCATTTCATTCGTGATGAGATGTGCTCTCGTTTTGGGGATGAAGGGAATAATATGCGCCTTCTTTATGGTGGATCAGTAAAACCCTCCAATGCATTTGAGCTTTTAAGCATTGCTCATGTTAATGGTGCTTTGATAGGTGGAGCAAGTTTAAAAGCGACTGATTTTTTAACTATTTGCGATGTTTATCGTAAATTATAGCGGAGAAATTTGAGTTACCCCTTGGATTGTGTGTTATTTATGTGTAAATAACCATGAAAGAGTTATTTGAAGAGCAGGGTTTATGCAAACAGTACTTATTGTTATTCATTTTTTGATTGTGATTACTTTGGTTGGTATTATATTAATTCAACCTTCAGAAGGTGGTGGGCTCGGTGTGAGTAATAGCTCAGGGTTGATGAAAACTCGTGGATCTCGAAACCCTTTAACACGTTTGACTGCTATTTTAGCCTGTTGTTTTTTTGTTGTGTCTATTGGACTTACCGTGGTGAGTAATATATCAAATTCTAGTTCTGATATTTTAAAGCGTATACCGGTTAATTCCGAGCAGAATTCTACCAATAAAGGCTCAGGATCAGTCCCATCATCAGATGGTGAGTCTTCCCCTTCTATTCTTGAGCAGCTAGGAGGTCCTTCGAATTCTCCGCAGGAACAGAAACAGTCCACAAATCCTGAAGCAGAAAGCCCAGTTCCACCGGTTCTTGAAAATACAGTTCCGGATAACAGTACAAAATAGTTTTTTAAGAAAGTATAGACTTTTTAAAAAGGTGATTTTTTCACCTTTTTTATTTTAGAAGAAAAATTGTTTCTTTTTGCATTTTTTGCTGGAAAAATCATTATAAATTGCTTATCACCATAAGCCCATGGCACGTTATGTTTTTATTACTGGTGGTGTGGTTTCTTCCCTTGGAAAAGGCATCGCAGCAGCGGCGTTAGCAGCGTTATTACAGGCTCGTGGCTATCGCGTACGTCTTCGCAAACTTGATCCTTATTTAAATGTTGATCCAGGTACGATGTCACCTTATCAACATGGTGAAGTATTTGTGACCGATGATGGTGCAGAAACGGATCTTGATCTTGGTCATTATGAGCGTTTTACTGGGCGTTCTGCAAATAGCCAAGATAATATTACAACAGGGCGTATTTATCGCAATATCATTGAACGAGAGCGGCGTGGTGATTATTTGGGGGCAACAGTCCAAGTTATTCCTCATGTTAC
>NZ_JBHIQG010000247.1:0-3673 GCF_042196425.1 Bartonella sp. AD328YNZD
TGCCAATATGTCATTCCAAGAGCTTTCCCCGCATATTTTTGTCCTTGCGAAACTGAATTTATGCCAGCACGCATAATTTCAGCGAAATAAGCAGTTTCAAATGCGGTAAAGGTAATGAGTGCTGATTTATTTGCACCGATGGATGTCCCCGTTAAAAAAGGCAGAAGTACGAAAAACCATAAGATAACCATCACAAGGGGTATTGAACGCATAGCTGTTATGTAAATGATTGCAAGCCAAGAAAGAAGTTTTATGGAAGAAAGGCGCATCATTGCTAAAAGCGTACCGAAAATAAACCCCAATACTGTTGCAAAAAGAGTTAGAAAAACGCTAAAAAGTAAACCTGATAAAATGTAAGAACGAAATACATCAAAGGTAAAAAAGGAAAAATCAAAATCAGAAAAATTGAAAGGAAAATAAAGTCCAAACTGAGAGCTTATAAAATTTATCATATTCAATTTTCCTGTGTTTGAGAATTAGGAACTTTGAGTATTTGTTCAATAATTGTCATTACAATAAATACGAATAAGGCTATAAGAATATAAAGAATCGTAACAAGCAAATAATTTTCGTAAACATGGCTTACCTCTTCAATTGCTTGGTATTGAAATTGCATGAGTTCATTTATTGAAACAGCGAATGCTATAGACGAATTTTTTACAATACTCATTGCTTCTGAAGTAAGTGGGGGCATAATTGCGCGTATAGCACGCGGTAGTATAATATAGCGATAACTTTGATACGTTGTAAATCCCATTGCCATAGCAGCATAGCGTTGCCCAGAAGGAATAGCTTCAATACCTGAACGAATCTGTTCGGCAATGCGTGCAGATGTAAAGAATCCCAACGCACATGTTACTAAGAGAATAGGGGAAAATTTCATCGCTGGTGGATAGATCTTAGGAACAACAAAATACCATAAAAACACCTGTACAAGGAGAGGAATATTACGCATGATCTCTACCCAAATAGCACCAATAGTGCGAAATATACAATTGGTTATGGAAGTATTAGGTAAAGTACGCATTGTTCCTATAATAACACCAAATAATACAGCTAATATAAGTGAAGTGATGGACAATATAACCGTATTTTTTAAGCCATCGAGAAGGGTGTCTAAATAGGTATGACTCACGCCAGGAGTCCCAAGGCATCCTGCTACCAGTGTTTGAGTAAGATCATCCCTACAAAGAAAAGAAAAGTCCATTAATTGATATTCCCTCAAATTAGTCATTTACAAATAGGACAATAAATCAACCGCATCTACATAGGCGGAATTTATCAAAAAGTGAACTAAAATATAAACCACACTCAATTTTTAAAGAGTGTGGTTTTTCCTTTTAAACTCTATAAATCTTCTGCTGTGTAGCTTTCCCGAGGTTTATTATTGGGGTGATCCCAAGCATATCTTGTTTGTTTTGATAAAGGAAGATTCATAACAGTATTAGCAGGTGGAATCGGTTCCATAAACCACTTATTGTAAAGTTTTTCAAGTGATTCGTCTTTGATCTGACGCACGATACTATCGTTGATTGCTTGTTCAAATTTTTTGTCATGTAATCTAAGCATGCAGGCGATGGGTTCGACTGAAAGTACGGGGTCAAGAATGACATAATCAGATGGTTTTTTTGATTTTGCAATATGTCCAGCAAGAATTGAGGCATCCATAACAAAGGCATCGGCTTTACCAGATTCTAATAATAAGAAGCTATCTCCATGATCTTTTCCTTTGATAACCTTAAAGTTAATGTTTTTGGCGCGTTTGTTTTTACGAATAAGTTGAACAGATGTTGTACCAGTGGTCGTCGCAACTGTTTTTCCATTTAAATCGTCAAGAGATTTAATGTTAGAGTTTTTCTTTACAGCAATCCGAATCTCTTCAATGTATGTCGTATAAGCAAATGCTGCTTCTTTACTGCGAGCAATATCATTTGTTGTTGAGCCGCACTCAAAATCATAGGTTTTATTTTTTAAGAGAGGAATTCTATTTTGAGAAGTGATGGGAAGATAATGAATTTTAATTGGTTTACCAATTTTTTTTGAGATATCATCAATGATCCGTTCTGCCATTTCTGTATGAAAACCTACATATTTATTATTACCAAGGGCGTAAGCCAAACCAGATGATTCACGGACACCTAAAGTGATCTCCCCTGTTTTTTTTATTTTTTCAAGCGTATCATTTTTAGCATGCGCAATACTTGTGAGCCCAATGGCTGCTGCAGCAATAAATATTAATAATGATTTCTTCATTTCTGTCCTCCATTCATTTATTGTAGTTGTTTAAGATATAATCTTTATTTGGTGTAGCATAGTTATTATTTATCGAGTGATTTTTTTGTTGTCGCACAAAATAAGGGCTATAGTTTTTTAATTGACATTAAGCTGAATCCAAACAGGAACGTGGTCAGATGGCTTTTGATATCCTCTTACTTCTGTCTGACTATGAGCGCAAACAAGATGATCAACAGCTTCTGGTGATAATAATAAATGATCAATGCGAATCCCATTATTTTTAGGCCATGACCCAGCTTGGAAATCCCAAAAACTATACGAGGGCGTATCGGTGACATTCCGGATAGCATCGTAGAGACCTAAATGAAGAATACGTTGGAATGCTTTTCTTGTTTGTTGAAGAAATAAAGCATCTTGATACCATTCTTGAGGATTTTTTGCATCTAATGGGGTGGGGATGACATTATAATCACCTGCTAGGACAAGAGGCTCTTCGTACGCAAGCAATGATTTTGCATGTGCACATAATCTTCCCATCCATTCCATCTTATAGGAATATTTTTCACTCTCAGTAGGGTTTCCATTTGGTAAATAGAGAGATGCAACACGGACAACACCTTTATTTGTTGAATAAACGGCTTCAATGTAACGTGTTTGTTTGTCATTATCGTTGCCTGGTAATCGACGGATCACTTCATCTGGTGTTTTTTTAGAAAGAAGCGCAACGCCATTAAAACTTTTTTGTCCGTGTGTTTCTATATGGTAACCTAAATTTTCAATTGCATCACGTGGAAAGTTTTCATCAATACTTTTAGTTTCTTGTAGACAAGCTATGTCCGGCTGATTTTGCTGTAGCCATTGATATAATGTTTCATGTCGTGCTTTTATTCCGGCAATATTCCACGTTGCTATTTTCATGGCGCTCATCATTAAATATCACATGTGCAATTTAATTTTCTGCATTCAAGTTTTATAACAGTCGCAGCTTCTTTTTTTATTTGAGGCATATGACTATGGTAAATTGATGTATCAAGAATACTGGCAAAAGCAAATGTAAAGTTTTAAAATTTAATTTATTTTCATTTTTAAAAACTTTCTGCAGTTTAGTTCTTGACGAATGTACGTGTTCTCGCTATTAGGGACAGACATAACCGATGTAGAAATGATCAGTGGTTTTGGATATGTCCAAAAGATCATTCATAAAGGGTGTTAAGAAGATTAAAAGCAAGTGCTAGTGCAAGAGGCTATTGCCTTCTCTGCTTGTGGTCGGGTGGACTGTTTTTGCAGGTGTGCCCGATTTTGTGTGTAAATTAAAATATCTTTTCTGATTCTATCGGAAGAGATGAAAATAGAAAAGCCCTATTGGGTAAGACGAATGTAGATCGAAAAGAGGAAGGTTGCATGCCTACCGTAAACCAGTTGATTCGAAAGCCGCGTG
>NZ_JBHIQG010000248.1:0-3654 GCF_042196425.1 Bartonella sp. AD328YNZD
TTCATATAAACATGCTTTTTAAAAGAAACAACAATTAAAGGAAGGGTTTCTAGATCAACCCATTTCCATTGATCGAATTCCGCTTTATTGCCTTCTGGCGGCGGATTAATGGCAATTTCAGAAATCTCTCCCGTAAACTGAAAAGCAAACCATTTTTGCATTTGCCCACGATATTTATTGCTTAATGTGCACCCAACAAGTTCTTGTGGAAAATCATAGCAGAACCAATTTTGTGCTTCTTTAATCA
This sequence comes from Bartonella sp. AD328YNZD, assembly GCF_042196425.1. Classification (NCBI taxonomy): domain Bacteria; kingdom Pseudomonadati; phylum Pseudomonadota; class Alphaproteobacteria; order Hyphomicrobiales; family Bartonellaceae; genus Bartonella; species Bartonella sp. AD328YNZD. Next base: position 248 of record NZ_JBHIQG010000248.1, read on the forward strand.
ACTTTACAGATCGAATACCAGTTTCTTCATAGAGTTCACGATATGCCGCATCTAATGGCTTTTCATCTTCATCAACCCCTCCTTGAGGAAGCTGCCAACGATGAGATATTTCAATATCTGCATGAACAGGCGTCATTAAACGACGCCCAACCCAAACTTTACCCTCATGATTAAAGACAACAATCCCAACACATTTGCGATAAGGAAGAGCCTTTAAATTAATACCTGCATCCATTTAATATTCCTCAAAAGTGCAAGCTATAGATATCATTTTTCACTTTAATATATCCTTATTGGGATCTGGTGGGAATGCTGCATTTGCCATTTCACCCCGTAACAGTTTATAAGCCTCATTCAATTGAATATCCTCTTTAGGGTCTTTCGGAACAAAAGCAGCTGAACCAGAGCCTTTATTACTTTCCCGTTTCCCTTTGATATGTCCTTTTAATGCAGACTCACCAACTTTTACATCATAACCCTTATATTTTTCAGGGAGTGGTTGCTCTACAATAATATCAGGTGTGATCCCTGTTCCTTGAATAGAAGTGCCAGATGGCGTGTAATAAAGTGCTGTTGTTAAGCGTAAAGCCCCATTTTCACCCAAAGGAATAATTGTTTGAACAGATCCTTTACCAAAAGACTGCGTCCCTAAAATTGTTGCACGGCGATGATCTTGTAGTGCACCTGCAACGATTTCAGAAGCACTTGCCGAACCACCATTAATGAGGACAATGAGCGGCTTTCCATTGGTGACATCACCTGGCTTCGCATCAAATCTCGTCACATCACTCTTTTTGCGCCCACGAGTCGACACAATCTCACCTTTATCGAGAAAAGCACTCGAAACATTAACAGCTTGATCTAAAAGCCCACCAGGATTAAGCCGTAAATCAAGGACATAACCTTTTAATTTATCTTCAGGAATTTGAGATTGGATATCTTTAATTGCCGCTAGAAGATTACCCAATGTCTGCTCAGAAAACTGAATAATTCTCAAATATCCAATGTCACCCTCAACGCGATATTTCACCGCTTTCACTTTAATGATATCACGAACAATCTTAACTTCAAATGGCTTATCAACGCCAGAACGAATAATTGTCAAGGTAATTGGCGTTCCAGGAGCCCCTCGCATTTTATTAACAGCTTCATTCAATGTTTGACCATTCGTTTGTACGTCATCAATTTTTGAAATAAGGTCTCCTGATAAAATACCTGCTTTTGAAGCAGGTGTATCATCCATTGGAGAGACAACTTTAATTAAGTTTTTCTCCATAGTGACCTCAATACCAAGACCGCCAAATTCTCCTTTCGTAGAATCCCGCATGTCCTTGGCTTCTTCAGCATTCATATAAGATGAATGGGGATCAAGCGATGTAAGCATACCATTGATAGCATTTTCGATAAGCTTTTTATCATCTGGAACCGTCACGTACTGCATACGAACACGTTCAAAAATATCGCCAAATATAGCCAACTGCTTATACGCATTACCTTCATTGTTTGCAGCAACAGACTGCACCATAATCATTGAACTGGCGCCGAGCAATACCCCAGCGACCAAAAGAATAACTTTACGAATCATTTTGGCTCCTTCTCGTTTTTTCAGTCTGCCACCAAGGAGTTGGATTTATAGGTTTTCCCTGCTTTCTAAACTCAATGTAAAGCATTGGAGCAGTTTTGCCTATATCCAATGCAACACTATTCGCAATAAATTGCATCTCCATCATACCCAAAGGTTCCCCTGAAAGAACAAACTGCCCTTGTTTTACATTAATTTTCGACATTCCGGTAAGAATGATATGATAACCATTTCCAACATTGAGAATAATTAACTGTCCGTAAGAACGAAATGGCCCAGCAAAAGCAATAAAAGCATCCACAGGTGATATAACAACAGCACCTGACTCTGTTTCAATCGTTTCACCAAAGCGCGTAATCTGCGAATTATTATGAGAAAATCGAATTCTTTTTCCTGAAACAGGGAAAAGTAAAGAACCTTTTCGGCTTTCAAAATTCGACTGCTCTAACAATTGTAAATTTTTCCGTACCTGTATTGATGAATCAGAGCTAAATTTTGACTGACGATCAAGCTCTAAAATCAATTCTTCCAAAGACTGCGCTTTTTTAGCAAGAGAAATATTTTTTTGTTGCTGTTCTGTAAGTTCTTTTTCTGATTTTTCTTGTAGCTTGTTTTTTTTGTCTAATAAAAGCTCTAGACGTTTTCGCTGCTCTGCTTGATTTTGCAGTTTTGTCTTTAATACCGTATATTCCATGGTAATGGAATTGCTTAAATTGGTCAACTCCTTGAGTTTCTCTGTTAAATCTCGTGTTTTCTCTTGCATTTGAGGAATAACAGCGCCTAATAAAACAGAACTACGCATAGAAACCAACACATCCTCTGGCTGTATCATAAGAGCAGGAGGGGGATTCAATCCCATACGTTCCAAAATTGCAAGAACTTCCGCAAATTCAGCACGACGACTTTTTAAACTTTGATAGACTTGTACCCGCTGTTCTATCATTTTCTTAAGCTTTTCTTCCCTTTTAGCAATATCATCTGCTACTGTACGTTCTTCTTTAGCCGCTTTTATAAGTGCATCACTCAAAACACGTTGATCTTTTTTTAAATGCTCAACTTGACGCGTAAGAATAGTAACACGCTCACGCGAAAGTGAAATATTTTGGCGAATTTCTCCCAATGCTTTATGTGCCGCCGTACTACTCATTGTATCTTCCGCATGCGATGCAGAAAAGCAAAAAAACATACTCAAGAGTAGTACCACAAATATCACGCATTCCCCATATAAATATTGCATCTTTTTATGAAGAATCTTTTTCATTTGCACAACCATTACAGCTCATCGTATACATTAAAGATGCTTTAAATGGTGTCGGCTAAAACAATATTAATAAATAGATAAATAAGTACTAAAAATTGCACAAAAATATTAAAAACGATGATACGGATGATGATTTGCAATTGTTACAGCACGATAAAGTTGTTCTGCAAGAAGAATGCGCGCAATTTGATGTGGCCACGTCATAAAACCAAAAGATAAAAGAAAATCAGCACGATTTCTTATCTGTTCATTATGCCCATCTGGCCCCCCCAAAGCAATGATGACATCTCGAATGCCTTCATCACGATAAAACCCTAATTTTTCAGCAAAAGCAGCTGAAGAAATCGACTCTCCGCGCTCATCTAACACAATTAATTGATATTTTTCAGGCAAAAATTCAATGAGTCTCTTCCCCTCTTCCTCCATACGCTGACGCGCTGTTTGAGCACGACTTTCTGATATCTCGTGTAACTTTTTTAAATGAAATCCTACAGCACCAGAACTTTTAGAAAAACGATCCAAATAATGTTGAACCAATGTTTGCTCTGCCCCACTTTTCATACG
>NZ_JBHIQG010000249.1:0-3639 GCF_042196425.1 Bartonella sp. AD328YNZD
TCACTCTCTTCTTCTTCCGAAGCCTCTTCTTGTGATGCTAATAATGCCCGTAAAACCTCTAACAAGTTGTCTCTATTTCTAATGTCACCATGCGCTGTAGGACTTGCTCTATGAGGCTGCCCACCATACATCTGTAATACACGGTTGACAAAATCACTTGCACGCATAGCGTTGTTTCCACCATTCAAGCCAACCGCATTGCTCCCAACAATTTGCGCCGCATTGGCATGGGGATTTTGAAGAAGCCGCGCGGCTCCTCCTGCTCCTTGTTGATGGGCTAAATACAACTCCGCTTCACTAGGCGCTCTTCCCAAAAGGCGGCTTAAATGATTGCGATTATCAAGCGTCAACCGCCCCATGGCATCAGCTGCTTGTATGGGGTCAAAACGATCCTGCAAACCATATTGTTTGGCGGTGCTGTCTATAAATTGATACAATCCACCAGCAGAAGAGCGGGGATTCCTTGCATTCGGATTGCCTCCACTTTCCACTTGCGCAACACGGTACAAATAACTCTCTGGCAAACCATAACGCGCTGCTGTTTGCCGTATCGCTTGATCGACTGAAGGACTATAACGGGTCATAGCCTAATCTCCTCCCTTACTCAAATGCACTCAATAAATTCAACTCCTCCGTTGAGGCTTTTCCCCCACCTCCAAACAAAGCAGCAGAAAGCTTTTTGAACCATTCTTTTGTCGCATATCCCTTATGATGCGCGTTTACCATGCGTTGAATGAGAGCTACAATTTGATCATTCTTAATCTGTGTTCCCCCTGTTAACAATTTGACAACATCCTTTTCAATCCGTTGACGCTCTCTAAACGCCGCCTCTTTGAAAGGAATCCAAGCAGCCTTCCCAGCAGCTTTTGCTAATTGTACAGCTGCATCATGTTTACCCGTTGGCATATTGACGTTATGCCTAAATGATATCTTTTCATCCGCTACACGACCTGGTATTCTATTATAAAAATCTGCATAATTAGCTTCTTTTTCGACAACCTTCTTAACAGCAGAAGCTTTATCGGCTCCATAAATCTTTGCAAATCGTTTATACAGATCATTCGTACCAAAAATCTCCTTTGCCTTGGATACTTCATCTTTTGTTTGACCCATACCTTGTAAAAGCTCTGCCCTTGAGCCCTTTTTAAAGTATTCTTGTTGTGCCTTTGGTAATTCATCAAAGATTTTACTGAATTCATCCTTATTAACCGACTTGCTAAGGATTTTGGAACCTTCATCCATGGCATCTAAACGTGAACTATATTGATGATACAATGATCGTGCCTTCTTATATTTAGGCGATATATCATCCATAAGCTCTAATAACTTTTTCTGAATGCCAACTAAGGTATGAACTTTACTGTTATCTCCTATCTTCTCGGCTGCATCTCTCATAAGACCAAGTTTAACCTTCGTTTCATGGAGAACACCCATGTTGGGCTTTTCTTTAAGGAGATTAAATTTTTCAGAAGAAAATGGATCAACTTCTTTGACCTTACTCGTGAATTCCTGTAGCCCTTCTTTATAAGCCTGTTTGAAATATGGACGCTTCATTAATTCATTAAGAGCGCCATAATGCTGTTCTCCTATCGGAGTCTTCTTAGCTATTTCGTAAAGATGTTCTGTATATGCTTCCCTACTCGCGGTAAGATCATTTTTTAAACCTGTGATATTTTGACGAGGAACAAAGTATTTATCAGCCGCCTTATGAACACGCTCCCCTCCTCCCAGCGCTCTCTGCCCAGCTCTTTTAGTCAAATCAAGATAAGCTCCTTGATTTCTTTTCGCGATATCAAAAACAAGATCTTGTAAAAAAGGACTATGATCAGCTACGTAATCGGTAGGAACTGCTTTTTTAAAAGATTCTCCTAGCTCTTCAGACGCCTCCTTACCTAAATGTTTACTGATTGCTCTTAACGTGTCTGTTGCAACACCTTCCTTATGAGAAGGAGAAAAAAGTCTTCGTATTCCGCTTACCGGATAACCAGCTAAATGAGCTAAAGCACTTCCAGCCAATGCCCCACCCGCTCCTAAACCTGCACCAGATAACGTACTTGTAAGTGTATTACCAAGTCCTTCACCTTCTCCCGCTCCATGTAATGCACCAGATGCCGCCCCTACTTTAAGCAAATGCGGCAATGTTGTTTTGTTCGTGATGCCTAAAAACGGGCTTGCAAATCGACTTGGGGGTAACTGACCTGCTTTCAAAAAGGCTTGACCTAATTTTGACCCCGCCACATTCCTTGCAAGTGTAGGCGCTACAAAGCGTGCTCCTGAGGCTAATAATCCTCCCCCTAACGTCGCAAGTGAAGGGATTGCCGACCCTAAAGCATTTCCAGCAAAAGAAGTCCAATAATGTTGATCACTCATCCTACGATAATAATCACGTATTCTATTGGCTTCTTTCTCATATTTTTCTATGGTTTTCTTATCTCCAGTCCAATAGTTGATAAGCCCCTTCGCAAAAGCCTTTATTGCCAACTCATCATCAGAATCACGTCCTGCCGCTGTAATCCCCGCAATCTCATCATCTAAATTAAAACTCAAACCATGCTTTAAAGAATTCCAAAAGGCTTCACTTTGCGTGATTTCGGGATGTTGGGATGATGTTTCGTATTCATCTTTAGGGATACGACGTATAACCCTTATTCCAGGACCAAAATCTGGAAATGGTTCCTCTACCGATGTTTCGTATTCCTCTTTAGGGATACGGCGTATAATTCTTATTCCAGGACCAAAATCTGGAAAATCTTGATGAGCATTATTATGATGAACCATTTATCTATCCCTAATAATGTCATATATATAGTTACCGTCTGGTATGGATACTCTTTCTCCAATAGCAAGTTTTTTAATATCTTCTCTGCTACTTATAGTTGGCAAGTTTTCAACACCTCCTTGCGGCATCGACTGATTAGCATATTGAGTAGAATACTTTAGACGCGATCTTACTTCCATTCCGTTTGACAACCTATAAATTTCCTCATCATTCAGTTTTTTAAAAAGATCAAACATATCTTTGATTTTTAAGAGCGTTTTATATAGTTCTTCTGGTTTATCGCTAATGTCCATAGTACCATAAGATGCTACTATGCGCCTGCTTTCTTCATTAGATAACGGTCCAACGCCTAATTTCCCGCCGTCACTTTGCTTTTTGATTGCTTCAATCACTCGAACAAAGACACCACCTTCAAGCGTTTTTAATTTATTTTTTAATGTTTTTGCAGCAGTATCGGGGAAAATCTGAGCAAAAGCACCGACCTTACCAGCAGCCTTTTTGGGATTCTTCTCTATAATTTGAAGAGCATTGTTAACTGTATCCACAATATGATTAATTTCTTTTGCTGCTACAGCAGCAGTGTTTCTCTTACCTATTTCCCACTCTTCTATGTCTCGTTTTTTCTGATTATACTCAAGTTCCTGCATCGACCCCTTAACCGGTCTCGCTCTACGTTCACCTAATTGTGAATTGGGATCCCATTCATAACCTTTATCTAACTGAGGTTTATCACCACCTGTTAGCATCGCACTAAGCATTTGAGGATTACGTGCCATAATAGCAGCTTCTTCTTCACTATAGCCTTTAGACTTTAGATACTCGACAGTCTGGTTAACCTGTCCTCTTTGTTTATCTCCTTC
>NZ_JBHIQG010000250.1:0-3559 GCF_042196425.1 Bartonella sp. AD328YNZD
TGCCATCAAAGTCAGGATTTGATTTGATGATCTTTATCCACCCATCAATAGAAACAACGGGTATGATACCGCCGCCTCTTTTAGGGAATGCATAGATTTCTTTTGTTAATGGGTTTAATCCATAAGTATTGGCAACAGAGATAAAAGCAGCGAATTCTTCATCAGAGAAGTTATGATTGATACATGTTTTGATAATTGTCTTTCGAAATTGATCATGAGAAAACCCATATTTGTTTGCCATGGTTGTTAAAGGAGAATTTGTCATGTTGGTTTCCTTGATTTGCGCGCAATTCCCCCGTGGCGTGAATCACGCTTGTGTTAAAAGGCTGGTTGGTTGTTAAATTTTTATGTCTTGAGGAATTCTCGTGTTTCCGCGAATATTAGCTAATCCACGAATTTCGGCATTTCTAAAGATCTTGACTGCGTCATAAATGCGAGCACTATCATAAACTTTTGCATCTCCAAAAATCTCAACATTTCCATAATTAATATCATCCTCATACGTGAAATTGGAGCATGATATAATGACATCACCATAAACTTTAGCATTGTTATAAATGAGAGCAGGACCACAAATTATTGCGTTCCCATATACACGAGCATTGTCGTAAACATTGGCACTATTCTTTATTCGTGCATTTTCAAAAACTGCCGCGTCACCATAAATGAGTGCGCTATTGTAAACTTCTGCATCACCGTAAACATGAGATTTGTCGCGAACAACAGCATCACCAAAAACATGTGCACTACCAGAAACTTTGGCATTACCAAAAACAACAGCACGACTGTAAACTTGTGCATCAGAATAAACTGAAGCATTTCCACTAATACAGGCGCCATCAAATATCTTGGCATTATGAAAAATGGTAGCGCTTTCAAGCACCTTGGCATCATCATAGACCCAGCAATTGCCATCATGGGATAAATTACTTTCACCTTGTATAAAACCGCCTAAATCACCTTTTTTGACGTCTCCAAAATCTCTTAAAGCTCTAATTCTATGAAGTGTTTTAAAGCAAACCTCTATTGTCTCACCTGTAAATTCGTATTTTTTTGCAGGCTCTTGTTGATTAGCAAGAGCGGTTTCATTTGCATTTAAAGATATAAGGGGGGTGTTGTTTGAATTTGTCATTTTAAATTCTTTCTAATCGTAATGAAGTTTTCAATTGACGCGCTATAAAGGCGCCGGGCGTTGAAAACACGGCGATTAGTCCGTCGTCACACTTTTCCCATAAGGGTATTGCATGGTGTGACACACCCGACAAAATCATTATACGCTTTAATACGTATAAAAAACAGTCAGTATTTTAAAGACTTTGGAAAGATTGTTTCGTAACCTATCCGCTAATCGTTAAGTGTTTTCAGCACTTGAGTATTTATATAACAAAATACGTATTTATTGTCAAATAATATTTTATCTTTCTTGATATTTTTTTGTACTTTTTAAATGCGTTGTGTGTTAATAATATCATATGCTTATGAATTTCTTCTTTTATATTTATATGCTTTTAAATCTATATTATGGGTTTTATAAAACAATTACGTTATGTTTTGAATCTATACATTTATAATATTTAGAAACGCTCTCATAATGCGTATTTTTAACTTTATAACCTATCAGTTTTTTACTAAATGAATTTAAATTTTTTTGTGAATTTTGTTTATAAGGGGCTCTAATTTAAACAACCTTAATAGGCACTGTGCTCTTTATAACCAACGCGTTCATTTGCATGTGATTATGAAAACCTGCTTTTTCACGTATTCTCTATAGCTGTTATGTTTTTTATAGCCATGGCATCATTTTCATAAGAGAAACGATAAATAGGATATATGATAATTGTAATTTAGAGACTGTTATGAAAACATCTAAAGAGAGATTGATAACTATAGAGATCAGTAAAATCCTTTTTAATAGACCGTGTCAGTGTTGTCAGTTCCTTTTAGACTCTCTATTATTTTTTTTAATGAGAAAAATTAAAAACATTATATTTCAATAGGTTAATGTTTTTAAGATATAACTCATATCAAGAGTACAGTCTTTAAAGATAACCAATGATGTGAATTGATTAAAACTTGTCAGTTATGTGTCAGTAAATTGAACTGACAAAAGTGATCATTTTAGTGAGTGATTAAAGCGTATCTTATGAAAAGCGTATGAAATTGAAAACTGATTACGTTATCAAAATCCCTTTTATGAATTTTAATCAGTTCTTTTGAATAGATAACCTTATGATTTAGAGAATTGATTATAACGTGCTTTATGAAAGCATGTGAACCTTTTTAAAGCCTTTCAAAAGATAGCTTGTAACTTATAGAAATGCTATAAAGACCATTATGGTTATGAATTTTGAGGATTTTGAGGGTTCCTTTTACCCCCCGTTATATATTTTTTTTCAATCAAAAAATAAAAGTTATTATATTTCAATATGTTAATGTTTTAAATAAACAACCCATATTACACACAACACGTAAATACAATCTGTAATATATATAAAAAGGGGTTTTGAAGGTATTTTGAGGGTTTGAGAAACCTTCAAAACCTATAAGTAATATAAGAAAATGAATATATATAACTCTCTTTAAACAAAGCTATCATTTTAGATTACGGTATAACCTCTTAAAGGCAATGTAAAAAAATCTAATTATGTAGAGAAAAATTAGAGTATTTTTAACTCCTCATATAATTATTCTTTGAAAAGGTCAGAGTGCGTTCCTGTACGAATAAGATGTAATTTATCTACTTCTATTCTATAAATAAGCAGCCAATCTGGTTTGATATGAATATCATGATATCCTACCCAATCGCCTTTTAGTGGATGATCACAGTAATGTCTTGGTAATGGCTTTTCTTCAATTAGAAGACTCAATAGTGTACGCAGCTTATTCATATTTTTACCGCGTTTTTCCGCTTTGCGCACGTCACGTTTAAATTGTCTTGAGCGAACAGGTATCAGCATATTAAATGCCTAAGTCCTTAAAAAGGGCATCAGCGTTTTTAAATATCTTACCTTTACCTTCATCTAATTCCTTTATAGCTTTACGTGTGACACTATTAGGTACTTTAAGATCAAAAGGCAAACAACCTTCTTCAGCGACACGCAAAAATGTTATGCGGATAAGGTCTGATGCGCTTAATCCCATGCGTTCTAAAGTAATCATCGCTTGTTTTTTCATTTCAGCAGGAATGCGAGCTCGAACAACAGAATCGGCTTTCATGATTTGTACCTCCATTTACACCTTTATTATAATGTAGCTACACTGTAGCCTCAAGTCAATTTTTTTAGAATTTAAAACCCTTTGGACAGCAGGTATGGCAAAAAGAACTCCACGAAAAGAATCCTTGATTTGCAATAATTAAGAGGAATGTTGCTAAATCCTATTCTTTTAACTTTATTTTGTTATCCCTCATAGTAAAGAAGATTTTATGTAAGCAACTTAACAAAAGAGGTATAGATTATAGCTATACTCTATACCCCTTGTGAGTTTATCATACCCATTATGTGAGCATGCTTTATAAGTTATTCAGTTTCTCTTATTTCTAATTTTGGTAAGTTTTTTA
>NZ_JBHIQG010000251.1:0-3542 GCF_042196425.1 Bartonella sp. AD328YNZD
CGATTTGGATTCTTACCATATCGGCCATCTGTTGGACGTCGAGAGGGTTGGACATAAGCAACTTTCCAAGGGCGTGGACCTAGAGAGCGTAATGTTGTTGCTGGATGAAAAGTCCCAGCTCCAACTTCCATATCGTAAGGTTGCAAAATCGCACATCCATAGTGCGCCCAATAATTTTGCAAAGTTAATATGAGTCCCTGAAAAGAACGTGTGGGATTAAGATGTTCAGGCAGTTTCACGCTTTATACTCTTTATATTGGACTAAACAAAAAACCAAAGTAATTTTAGTTTCTCTATTTATTATTTCATGTGGTTTACGGTTAAGCATTGTTTATTGCAAACCAAATTTCAACTTTTCTTGAATTTGTTTAGAATTTTCTGGTTTTCCGTCAATTGCGTGGTTCCATTGAAAGATTGCTTCACGTTTACGTCCAACTTTCCAATAGGCATCCCCTAAATGATCATTCAATGTTGGGTCTTCAGGTTGTAATCTGATAGCATTTTCTAATATTTGGACCGCTTTGTTATATTCTTTTAGTTTATAATAAGCCCATCCTAGAGAATCAAGGATATGACTGTTTTGCGCTTGCAAAGCAGAAGCTTTTTGCAGCATATGGAGAGATTCTTCAAGTTTCTCACCACGTTCCACAAGGGAATAGGCCAAATAATTAAGAACCTGCGGTTGATTTGGGAAAAATTCAAGTGATTTTCGCAAGTCAAGTTCTGCTTTTGGCCACTGTTGTAAACGTTCAAAAGCAATACCACGCTGATAAAAGAGTTTCCAATCGTCTTGTTGAAAGTTTTTTATCTGGGCAATAGCGTGGTCTAGAGTTTTAGTGGCTTCAAGAAATTTATTGTCCTGCATATAGAAAGCAACGAGTGTTATCAAAATGTTACGATCGTTGGGAAATTTTTTATTTAACAATGTAAGTAATTTTATTGCTTCTTTGTAATTATTGTTATTGATAAGTAGGAATGCAAGATGCAGTTGCCCATCTTTATAATAGGGAGATTTGGGGGATAAAGCGCGATAAAGTTTCATTGCTTGATAAGGGTCACCTAATTTAGCAGAAATATGTGCGAGCTGAAACAATGTTGCGTCATTTTGAGGGTATAAAGCGAAAGCTAACTGTTTGAAAATACGTGCAATTCGTCCTGAATTTTTATAGTTTAGGGCAGTTCCAAAATTATACAATACCTCGGCTGCTCCTTGTTGGGGTGTTTTAATAACTCTCTCTAAGAAAGTATTTTTTTCAATTTTTTCTCGAAAATTTTTAAGGACTTCTCGACCTGACAACATTTGTTCGCCATGCTGGACTGTTTGCAGAGCTTGGTTGCGCATATTACGGCGCAATTGGAATGAGGCATAGGCTATGATAATACGTTCATAGGTATTAGGAGCTATAAGAGTTCCCTGTTTGTTATTCAGTGCTTTAATGAAATATCTTTTTGCATCCTGTGGTCGTTCTGCAAGGTCGTTCATAAGTGCTAAATGATAAGATATAAAAAGGTCATACCAGATAGGACCTTTGAGCTTTTTAAGATCAGCGATTGCTTGAGATTTGTGTCCAGATCCAAATGTAATCCAAGCACTAATTAATTCAGGTATTGGATTATTGGATGTAGGAAGTTCTTTTGATTGCAGAAGAAGCTTGGCATTTTTGTAGTCTTTTTTGATGAGACTTTCTACTGACAACGTTAAGGAAACAAAAGGTGTTATAACATTTTGCTTTTTGAGTTTTTTTGCCTGTTGTACCGCTTCTTTAAAGTTTCCAACAGAGAGCATAGCTTCAAGGAGCTCTTTTTGTGTTTCAACGTTATCGGGTTGATAAACGAGTGCCTGTTTAAAATAATGAATGGCGAGATCTGTTTTATTTTCATGATTTGCAACCCTTCCAGCTAAATAAGCACCTGTAAATGAGTTTGTATGAATTGCAGAGCTTATTTTACTATAGGTGGGGGATGGTATCATCATGATACCCACAATAAAGAGGGTAAAAAGTCGGGATACCGTTGCAGAGCACATGGAGCTAATCCTTTTCAAGATAATCAATCGATAATGTAGTTTATAAATCATATCTCATTACTTTGTTGAAAAATATTGCGATTCTTGCAAAGAATCAGTTTATACGTGCAATACAAAACTCAACAGTCTCAACGAGAGCATTGTAAGCAAGGTTTTCGTTCATGGGAACAAGAGCATCAACTGCATACTTTCCATAGATACGTGCTTGTTTTATTGTATCTGTGATACTATCATACTTTTCCATTAAGTGTTGCGCGTATGCGAAGGATTCATCATTGGCATTGCCCTCTTCAAGTGTTTGTTTCCAGAAAGTTTTTTCTACCGTATTTCCACGCTTATAGGCAAGAATAACAGGCATCGTGATTTTTCCTTCTCGAAAATCATCTCCTATATTTTTTCCTAAGTTTTGGACACTACCACTATAGTCAAGTGCATCATCAATCAATTGGAAAGCTAAACCTAAAGATGTTCCATATTCACGTAATGCAGAACGCTCTTTATCTCCATAGCCAGCAACAATGGGTCCTACTTCGGCGGCTGCTGAAAAAAGTGCCGCTGTTTTTGCATTGATGATTTTGAGATAGTCTGAAGGACTGGTTTTGATATTTTTTGCAGCAGAAAGTTGCATAACTTCTCCTTCGGCAATAATTGCAGCAGCGTTTGCTAGGACAGAGAGCGCTTCTATAGAGCCGACATCAACCATCATTTTAAAAGCTTGCCCCAATAAGAAATCACCAACAAGCACACTTGCTTGATTTCCCCAAATCATCCGTGCCGTAGATTTTCCACGTCGTAAATTACTTTCATCAATCACGTCATCGTGCAGTAATGTTGCTGTATGCATAAATTCAACGGCTGTTGCAAGTTTTATATGCCCGTCACTTTGATAACCGAACATATGAGCAGAAGCGAGCGTAATCATTGGTCGTAACCGCTTTCCCCCTGATGAAATAAGATGGTTAGAAATTTCAGGGATCATCTCAACCTCTGATTTTGCCATAGAGAGAATAAATTGATTTACGCGCTTCATATCTTGTTGAGTAAGATTGATAAGAGATTGAAGAGAAATTTGATTATTTCTTATTTGTTCTGGTTTGATGGCTGCACTCAATGTATTTACTCCTAGAGTATTTCAATGGACATATATAAATTCTATTTTATTGGTTAGCATAAAGGGGGTTTTGTTTTGACTCAAGCCTTTGATGTGGCTTTGAAATGTAAGCTTTGAATGATCTTGTCAAGAAATGTTCTTTAATAAGTGTAATGTTGTTGTTATAAAATGGTAAAAAAAATTAAAATGGTAGCTGAATAGCGAAAGTGCAATTTATACAAGGTGAACATTAGACTTTTAAATGGATAAAGCAACGAATCAGAGTGGTGAAACAATAGACAGTTTTCATCGCGGGAAATTTTATTTGGTTCAACCTCATAAATATGGCCATCGTTCTGGAATGGATGCGATGTTATTAGCTAGTTTGGTTCCAAGTGATTTAAAGGGCAAGGTTGTTGATTTAGG
>NZ_JBHIQG010000252.1:0-3531 GCF_042196425.1 Bartonella sp. AD328YNZD
TTGAACAGAATTGGTTACAATCCTGACAGAGAGATTTTTTTCTTAGGCGATGCTTATTTCGAAAAGGAATTGATTGAGAAACAAATGCGTGATCTGGTCGGTCAAGGGTTGGGCAAAGGCTCCTTTATTCCTGGAAGTGATGCCATTGAACAAGTCAAAACCTTGCTGGATGTCGGGGCAGACTATGCAAAAGCCCACAATCTCCCCTTTGGTGAGGCTTTGAGTGAAGAACAATTGGCATCCCTAGAAGCCCCGATGGTGATTTATGTGCGCCAACAGGTCAAGGGCATGGATGTTTATGCACCGGTGCTTTATATCCCTGAAAAAGACAGAGCCTCCTTTGTTTCTGCTGGGGCTTTGATCATGGGCGATGATATCAATATCACCAGCCAGAATACGAGCAATTCCACAATAACCAATTCAGGGCGTATTGCGGCAAACCACCAATTGCATGTGCATGGTGGGGATATCCTCAGTCAAGGAGGGCATTTTGCTGTTGGTGGTGATGCTGTTATCCTTGCGGAGAAGAATATTCGTTTGGATGCAGGGCGCACAACGGTTGACGGCGTGGAGACCGTATTAAACACCGAGGCGCTTTCTGCTGGTGGTAATGCAACGGTGATTGCTAAACAAGATATAACCGCCTCAGGGGTGGGGATCACTACCGGAGGTGATCTTGCCATGGCTACAGAAGAAGGCAACTTGACGATCGGTTCAGCAGAAACCCATTACCATGATGAGCAGGGTGATGCCACCATGCATCATAAATCAGAAGTCAACTCTGGAGGCTCGACAACGCTTTCCTCTGGAAAAGATTTGAATATCTTAGGCTCTGATGTTCAAGCAACGGATAAACTCCTCTTGCAAGCTGAGAGGAATGTTTCTATTGATGCCACACGCAACAGCATGGACAATCAGAGTGGGAGTGAAACATCTCATGTTGCTTTACACAATGGCTCTCATTTAAGTTCTGGAAAAGAGACCACTGTTCTCTCTGGAAAAGATATCCATATGGCTGCTTCCGATATAGATGCCAAGGGTAATGTTGCTCTTGGCGCGAAAGGGGAGGTAACAATAGGGGTAAGAAACGATGAGATGGAGTATCATCTTCAGGGCAAAAACACGAAAGTGGATATGCAAGCTTCTCATGCCGTTGGCTCTTCGATAAAATCGGGAGGTGATACCACTGTTGTTGCGGGGCAGGATGGCAAACCGCATGATCTTAGCATCACAGGTAGTTCCATTGCGGCTGAGGGCAAGGTGGGGCTGAAAGCCAGCAACGATGTCCTGATCAATAATGCAGAGGATAGCTTACATTATGAGATGTCGTATCACAAAGAGGGTGGGGTGTTTAGTAGCAGCAAATCTGAGCATAACAAGATGGATGTGAGCCAAGTTGTGGGGTCAAGCATAACAGGGGGTGAAGGCATTGCCATTGACTCAGGAAACAACACGGAAGTTGTCGCCTCGACGCTCATAGCCGGTAAGGCAGAGGAAACGTCAGAAGAGAAAGCACCAGGAGATCAGAAACAAGCGGATATTACCATTCACTCTGGGGGAAAGATTACTATCAAAGGCGCCCAAGAACACTTGGATCAACAAGCACAATCGTCATCAAGTGGCTTTTTGCATGAGAAATCGTCCGATACATCTCAATCGCATACCACAACGGTCTCCTCTATCCTTGGGGCAACGGGCAACATTATCACACAATCAGATAAAGAGACCACAATCACGGCTTCTCATCTGCTTTCCGGTCAAGATATCAATGTGACAGCAGAAAATGTGACGATTGATGGCATGACAGATCACCATAGCAGCCATTCAGAGACCCATGAAACGGGTTTTGGTGTGGGATCAGGCAAGGGCTTTGTGTCGATATACGGGAGTGAGGGAAAGACAGAAAATGAAGAGAGTTTTGAGCATCAAGGTTCTTCTCTCAATGCGGATGGTACGATCAACATCACTGCCAAGAAAAAAGATGTGACAATTGTTGGCTCTGACCTTGCAGGTGAGAATATTAACCTTTCGGCAGCGCGTGATGTCAATGTGCTTGTTGGTCATAATAGCCATTCCTCAAGCTCAAAGGAAGAACGCACAGGTTTTGGGTTTCAGTTTGAAAAGAGCAACAGCGGTGCTTCTGTAGGTGTTGGAATTGCAAGCGCCAAAGATACGGGCGATCAATGGGAAACCACTTCCACACAATCACACATCACGGCACGCCAAGATGTGCAGATTACTGCTGACAATGATGTAAATATGCAAGCAGCCATTGTTTCGGCGGATCGTGATGTCAACATTGATGCCGGCAATAATATCACCCTATCAGAAAGCTATGATACCTCTAACGCAAAAGAAAAGCATGAAAAGTCTTTTGCTGGTGTGACAACTTCCGTTGATATCGGTGTCCTTGGCACGGTACAAGGACTAAAAGATGCCGCAGATCACATGAATAATAAGGATGGTAACAATACAGTTATTAATGGCATACTGACTGGCATGAAAATCAGTCATCTTTATAGTAAAGGCAAAACCTTTGTTAATTGGCTGACTGGCAATACGGGGGAAAAGGGGAACGTAACCAAAGGACTGAGTAGCTCATTAGGAGGATTGGGGGGCTCCACCAAGGATGCTCTTGCCAATATGGCTGGTGCATCTGGCAGTGTAACCGTGGGCTTTAAAACTGAGAAAACAGAAGCCTCTTCTCAAGTCTCCACAGCGGTGACAGATAGCATAGAAGGCGGACGCGCTGTTAACATGCATGCCCACGAAGGCAGCATTCATGGTGTTGGCGCTGATGTTATCGCTGGTACCAATCCAATCTATGTGCTGGAAAATGATGCACAGAGCGGAAAGATCACCATGGAAGCAGGTAAAGATATCATCTTTGAAAGTGCACAAAACACGCAAAGCACACAAAACAGCAGTGAAAGTTCTTCAATGAGTGTTGGCACCGGTTATGGCACGGGTGGCGCAGGGGCAACGGGCAGTGCTGCTTTTAGTCAAGGGGAAGGTTCCAGTGAGGAAGTTCAACACAAAAACAGCCATATTATAGGCACCGGCACTGTTCATACCATAAGTCAGGCAAACACCACATTGGCAGGCGCCGTGGTTTCTGGAGAGCATGTAGAAATGGAAGTAGGGGGTGATTTCGCCATTACCAGCCGCAGTGATACGGGACAAACTTCCAGCAAGCAAAACTCTGTTTCTGTTGGGTTTGGTGCTGGACAAACGGGTGGTGGGGGCTCCATGAGCGCCTCTTTCCAAAAGGATCAATCCTCTAGTGATTATCATAGTGTTGTGGAGCAATCAGGCATCAAAGCGGGTGATGGCGGCTTTAATATCATAGTTAAAGACAAAACAACGCTGACCGGAGGCATCATTGCCAGCACAGCCTCAGCGGACAAAAACAGCCTGACCACAGGAAGCATTAGCACCAGTGATATCAGCAACAGTGCGCATGCTAAAGCCAGCAGCCATGGGTTTAGCATTTCTGGGAATGACACGATAAAGAACATTGCCAAGAATGTT
>NZ_JBHIQG010000253.1:0-3530 GCF_042196425.1 Bartonella sp. AD328YNZD
GAAGCGCGTATAAACGCAAAGATTGATGCGCAGTTTGCTGACTTTAGGGATCACACCATTGATGTCGCACGGGCTGCTGGGGGCGTTGCTGCTGCCCTTGCCGGTGGCGATGTTGATGCCGGCGCCGATGCCGCAGGTAATGCCGCTGCAAATAACTACCTCAGCAGTGCTCAACAAGCTCAGATGGAGAAAGAATTAAAAGAGTGTCCTGACTTTTTATGTGCAGCAGAAGTGTCTGCGAAGTGGACTGCGATTAGTACAGGGCAAGATATAAGCTTTGCGGCAGGTATGGTAGCTGGTGTCCCGGCTGAAATATACGATACGGTTGATGGTTTTTTGCAAATAGCCAAACATCCCAAAGAGACTTTGAAAGCGCTCAAAGATTTTTTCAGCAGTGGTGAGATTTTGGCGACAATTGGTCGGACCCTTGGACAGTCCTATGTAGATCGCATTAATAAAATGGAGGAGGAATATGAGCGAGCTGGTGCTGGTGGTTCCTTTAATGCTGGACTTGAATTTGGAAAATTATTGACTGAAACAGCATCCCTAATGACAGGAGTTGCTGGAGCAGCCAAGGGAGGCATAAAGCTTGGCGAAAAGGCTCTGGCTAAATTTGCTTCTAAGACTGAAGAAGCAGCTGCAAAAGCAGAAAAGGAAGTTGCCCAATCAGTTGGAAAAATTGGCTCTGAAGACAGTGCCAAGGGTGAAATGTCTCAAAAGCCTTCAAAAAGCAATAGCAATCGTGAAACATTCGAAAAAAATAAGGAGCATCATGACGGAAAGCGTACAGAAGAAATGCAAAAATTACAGGAAGCAGGATGCACAACATGTACGCAAGAAGCATCGTTTAAAAAAATAGTTGAGAAACCTGATGGTAAAGGAGGGACAAAGGAAGTTGCAATAAGATCCCGTCCTGATATTCTCTATATAGAGGATGGTGAATTAAAAATTGTTGAGGTAAAAACGGGGAATGCTGGTCTAACCGAAAACCAAAAGATTTTGGAAAAGGAGTATAAAACAGGAGATGCGCAACCCACAGGAGATGTTGTTTTAAAATTCCTTGAGAAAAACAAAGAAAAGCTAAATAAATATCAACAGGAACTCAGCGATTTTAAGAGAGATTATAAAGGAAGTGCAGAAAAATTTGAGGAAGCATTAGATGATTTTAAGAAAAATTGGCCTAAAGAACAACTGGGCAAGCGTTGGGGGAGACCGATAAAATACGAAGTTATTCGTCATCCGAGCCGTTTAACAGAGCTTCTTGCACAAGGAAAGTGATTCATGATGCAAACTAAAGATGTCACAGAGATTTTAAAAAGACTGGGCTGGGAGCCTTATCGTGATAACGTGGGGGATACTTTTGCGCATTATCATCTTCCCGATCGCATTGTCGGTATTGGCTATGGTGTAAAAAATTATGGAGAGAGTGGCAAAGAGTTTTTGCTTTCGGCTGATCTCACCACCGCTGCTTATTGTCTTGCTCGGGAATATTCTAGAGGTGAAAAATCACAGCGTAAATATGGAGATGTGCTGTTTTACGCGAAGGAGGATTTTAATGTTAAAGCTCCGGATCTTTCCGAAAGCCATATCACAACCGCTTTAAACAAAGTGATTGCATGGGCGCAAGCACAGGATATTGAAAAAGAGTTGTGCGAGGAAGCTACTAATCATTCTGCCGTTGCACAAGCATTACTTGGTGATATGGAGGCTTTAAGGAGTGATAGATCTACCCCAAAACTATCTGTGCCAGAATTTGCAGATTATAAAACAATGACATCGGATGATCGCCTGCTTTTTTTTGCACAGGCCTATAAAAATGGGGAATTAGACGATATTCTAACGCGCAAGAAGCCAAAACAGCGCTCGATAAGTCTCACAGCAGCAATGCGCGTTCTTAAAACACAAGGGTGGTTTTCAACGGAACCTGGAAAAATGTGGTTGATTTTGCCCGACCGCTTTATTCAATTTGATTTTGGTTTTATACGTCTTCATGATAATTACAATGTCCGTATTGAAGCTGAAATATCTAATGAAATGATTTCTGTCGCTTGCAATTGTATTCACTATAGTAAGGAATATTGGTGTGTTTCTCCTAAAAATATTTATAATTCTTTTAATACGATTGGGGGGGGGGGGGTTAGTGGTTTTGGTAAAGGCATTGATATTTGTGTAGAGACATTAGATGAGCAAGAGCTTATCAAAATCTCTGAGCGGATAATACAGTGGGCACGTGCCCAAGATTTACAAGCATCAATAGAAAGCAAAACACGTGTTCAAAAGTATAGCTACAATATACGTATAGTCTGGCATTTGGCTTGTTTAGCATTGACAGGTCAAATTGATGTTCTGAAATCTTATCAAAATTTTTTAGAAGCCGGTAAGATTTCTGAGATTTTGGATGACCGTGAAGTAGAGAGATATATTAACCATGCCGTTCAATTTGCTGAAGAATATCTGAAAATCCTTAATGAGCGAAAAGCTATAGATGATCGTCTTAGTTTACAAGATTTGTCTTTTCTTAATACAGTTTCTGAAGACTTAAAAAGGATGGACTGGACAGTCTATCGTGATAAAAATTACAATTGCAATGCTTATTTTATAACGAAAGATCGTATCATTAATATAGTGTACGACCTTGATAAAAAAGGAGAGACACCATTTGTTACCTTCAAGGTTTCTCTTTCAACACTTGGTTTTTCTACAGCTTATCGATCTATTTTCATCAATACTCCCCAATATACCGTTCTTAAAGAATCAGAAGAAGTTTATGCAGTTTCTAGTACTGAATTGGATGAAGGCAAGCTGAAACAGATCAGTGCGGATATTTTGTGCTGGGCTGATCGACAAAATGTGAATCAAATCATCTATGATTATGCGGCTTTGTCCCCAGACAGTGAATATGATTTTGCGAAGTTGCACCTTATTGCACTTATTCTTATTGGGGATGTTGAAAAACTCAAATTTTATAAGGAAAGTTTGAAGGATAAAAACTTTTCAGCTTTGATAAGGGAAAACATAGCACATATTATTGATAACGTCCTTGCTCTTGCACGCCGTTATCGGACTGGTTTTCCTAAAAACGCTCCGATTTTAAGCTTGGATCCGCAAACAGCATCTGTTGCTTCTAAAACAACTTCTGTTGAAGTGGCAGAGGAAGTGGATGAAGCGGATGACAATGATGATCGTCTCACCATGGAAAGTGCTCATGCACTTTTAAAAAGCTTAGGCTGGTCAACCGAGAAAATCAATGAGAATGACCATATGGCAAGCTATCAATTGGCTGATCGTGAAGTAGATATTCTTTATAACGACGAAATTGCCAAAGACTACCCGCAATTTGATAGCGCCTTTATGATTAGCACGGGCATTCTTTCCACCGCTTGTAAATTCATTGATCCTACCTACACGGAAGATATTCCAGATATACAGCTTAATTTTGAAGCCAAGGGATTGGAAATCTTTGAACCAGAAGTCACTGCGGATCGCTTAAAGCAAGCACTTGATGATGCGCTAGAATGGTCAGTCAAAGA
>NZ_JBHIQG010000254.1:0-3516 GCF_042196425.1 Bartonella sp. AD328YNZD
ATTGGCTTTTAAATGGAGTTAATTATTGATGTGAGAGGGCAAAATGCTTGTACATTATGGGCATTTTATCCTCTCATCTTTACCATCATTTTTAATTCTGCTTTACGACTTTCAAAAGTATTTAAAGCAATGTCTGTTAAATAATAGAGATTACGCATTGCCTCATGCTTTTGTTTCTCATGTTTTTAATGGATTTACGTTTTTCGTGTGAAACAGAACGCCCTAAACGGAATATGTTTGTGTTGCTAATTCATGTGCTTTTTTAAAGAAACCGGCACCAAAGTCCATTTTACAGGGGCGCTTATGAATGGTATAACGATAAAGCCTCCAATACCAATATAAAATCTATTGAACACTACCATCTTACGCTTATAGAGTTAACAAGCTGCTACTATCACACATTTTGCCAACACCCAATTTTGCGATAACCCTTGGCACTAGAGACGATTCATAAAAGGCATTTTTAGTCCTTTATTGTACAGCTTCACTCCACATAGGCTTCCCCACTTGTAATGTACAAACAAATGGTTTTGGTTGATTCAACATGAGGAAGATTTGGAATGAAAGGGTTTTTATGGTATTCGGAGTTCTAATTTAATCTGGATAACGATATATTATCATTATAAATAAATATGTTATATGATTAATATATAAAGACAACCATGATTATACTGAACAATGCAAAGAACGACACCTAGAAACAAATTAGCAAGGAATATGCTTTTACCAAATTAAAATGTTATAATAACTTTTGCGTTTAAATGGCCTCATAAGATAAAACTTCTTTTTTCAAGAGTCTTATCCATATATCAACCTCATTTATGACATGTAAGCGAATAATTTTGCTTAATGTATCATGAGCGAATTTAAAATAAGATAATCTTATGATACTGAGAGCGCTCATTCGATAGGGGGGGATTATAAATCAATATGTTGATATGACATTTGTGTATTTTATTCTCCCTAGACGATATTTTGTGCTTTTATGCATTGCCAAACAAGTGATTTCTATGTTTGTAAAGTGGGGCAATTTGCATTTATTTTAAAATTAAAATGTTTCAAAGCTTTGTTTTTTGAGGATTCTCACTTTTTATCTATAAACATGCTATTTTTTCTGGAAATTTGCAATGAAGACACTAGGTAAAATCCATTATGGATATTTCTACGAGGTTAAATTTATGAACATAAAATATTTTATGACAACTTTTGCTACGTTTGCTTCAATCTCTGTAGCTCAGGGTGCTTCTTTCTTGTTTTCTCAAAAGTTAATACAGGACATATCTACGATTGTTCTTCCTAGAGATCTTTTTTCTAGTGAACAATTGAGCAAGATCTTCTCTGAAGTTGTTCAAATGGAACTTTCTTGCACGAATAACAACCAATGCATAACAACAGCTAAGTTAGTCCCTGTGTTACATTCTGGTAAAAAAAGAGGTCATTATCCTAAAAAAGGATTAGGGAAAGGAAGACGACCAGACTTATTTAGACGAAGTCCAATGAGTTATTAAAAAGTAAAAAAAACAGCATCAAGAGGTCTAACGTATGATCGGGAATTGAAGAGAGGAGATATTTTTTATCATTTGAAAAGTGGAGGAGCAGTTGTTCGCAAAGGGTATTATAATTGTGTACGGAGGGGGGAAGAGTACTATTTGGAAAAGATATGGGGAAGTGGATTTCGGTGCAAGAATACTCTATATAATGGCAATCGCTCGTTACAAAATTCATGGATTTGGATAAATATAGCCTCCGGATTTTGGGTTGCGCTATTATGCTGTAAATACTGTCATTTTAAGCGTGACTATACAGTGCATATCAAACTCCTTGATAAGAGTGTTTTTAGAATAGGGCTTGTCCAGAGGGAGCATTTAGTTAAGTGAATCACATGGGGAAGGAGCTAAGAAAAATTCTTTCGACAAGAAACTAAGCTGTTTGCAGAGAGGATTTGAGAGGATACTTCATCAAAATCAAGTGAAAAAACAAAAATGTTAAACTTTTGATCTTTGATGGTATGCTTCGACTACAGATATGAAATATTCATTTGTCTATGATTCAAAATATCAGATATTTTTTCTGCCAAATTCATGATTTTTAAAGCAAGGTGTGGTTTGAAAACTTTAAGAAAGATTTCTCATTTTTTCAGCTCTAAGGATATTTCTATATAAGTTTTAATGTTTATCATACCGGTTGTCTGTCTTTAGGCATTTTTTTCAATTTAGTCTTGTAAAGAAGTATGAAATGATAGCCTACAAATAATGCTGAAGCTCTGGAAAAGATTTTCTAGAAAGTTAAGCAGAAGCGTAAGTATTTCAAAAAATAATAAATGCCTAATTAAAACAAAGAGCATGTGTGATGAAATTGCATGTAATTTTGTTGCAGTCCATAGGGTAGTGGAGATCTTGTTTTGTGCGATACAAGCATTCTTTACAATGATGAAAAAACAATCAAAGAGCTATTCACATTTTGTTATGCGAACGATGAAGCTAAAAACGTTGTTTGTATGAATTTAAATAGAACGGTTGCATTTGGCTGTTCTCAATATTTTAACAGTTCTCGCTATTTTTGATATTGAGAGTATTCATAGGTGGCATTTTAGCCTTTAATAGTTTTATTTATCCACACACATTTGCTCTTTTGTGATGTGCAGGGGAATGGTTTTCGTTATTTTAATATAAATGAGAGCATCTTCAATAGTGCAGGTGAGCTATAAAAGACAATCTTTCATAGCCATAGTACATGCTTTACACGGAGGGTTCTGTGACGCAGTTTTTTGCAAAATTTATAAAGGAGAGCAAATGTGACAAGAGAAAATCATTTATGCAGTGGCATAGTTTAATTCTTATTTATTACAGATCAAGCAATTAAGGGTGCTTTGATTGGCTTTTTGTTTTTTTTATAAGTGTATCATTTTTGCTACAGATATCTGAAGATGGAGCTCTATATGAAATGGTGTGTTCAAATAAATATTCAGCTATGGAGAGAAAATATGAATATGAAATGGTTAATAACAGCTTCTGCTTTCGCTTTTGTTTCAGCTTCAGCAGCACAAGCAGCAGATGTTATTGTTCCCCCAAGTCCAACACC
Source organism: Bartonella sp. AD328YNZD (assembly GCF_042196425.1). NCBI lineage: Bacteria > Pseudomonadati > Pseudomonadota > Alphaproteobacteria > Hyphomicrobiales > Bartonellaceae > Bartonella > Bartonella sp. AD328YNZD. Next base: position 3,082 of record NZ_JBHIQG010000254.1, read on the forward strand.
TGTTGCTCCCGTTATTGTTGCTCCAACTTTTTCTTGGACAGGTTTTTATGTTGGGGGCCAGATTGGTGGTTTTTCGGGTAAAACGAAAATGGATATTCTCAGTAACGGAAAAAAGATTCCAGTGCCTGATGACCTTTTGCCTAAACTCTCTGGTTTCATGGGTGGTCTTTACGCAGGTTCCAACGTTGATCTTGGTAATGGCCTTATTCTAGGTGTTGATACAGATATCATGTGGTCTAATAAAGATGACACGAAGACAGGAAAAACATATGTCATTGCCCCAGAACACATCAATTATATTAACAAGGTATTAAAAGACGCTGCAATTAATATTGGTAAAGATGCGCTTAAACCTGGCGCTAAACGAACCCACAGTTTCACTTTTAAAGAAAAGTGGGCTGGTGCAACGCGCGTGCGTATTGGTTTTGCAGCTGA
>NZ_JBHIQG010000255.1:0-3511 GCF_042196425.1 Bartonella sp. AD328YNZD
TTTATTATCGATTTTATGGATGCGCTTGATACAGAAATCGCCTCACTTCCTCTTTCTCAAGATGATGAGTAGAAACTAGAAGTATAGTAAGTTATATTAGTAAATCAGCTTATTTTTCAATAAATTATGATATATAAAAAAATAATCACTTTTCAAAAACTATAAACTAAAAATTCTTATACAAAAGATAATATTCTTAAACCTAACCATTCTTGAAATAATGAAAAAGATTAAAAAAATAGGAAATAAAAAAACAGAAATATTGATAATAATATTAAAGTCTCTGTCTAAATGTAATCAGTAAATATTTTTTTAAGTTTAATATTATAAATTATTATAAAACTCATATCAAAACATTATCATATAAAGATAATAAATAATACATTATCATATAAAGATAATAAATAATCATTGTTCATAGAAATAACGTATACAAATAAAAACTGTTATAGAAAGTAATATAGTAAATATAATGAAAAAAAATGTCGTGAAAAAATTTTTTTCACAATTTCTTTGTTACTATAACCTTTAAATTTATAATGTAAAAACATGGAATAGAAAAATATAAAGAAAAAACATGTAGAAGATAATAATTCTGAAATAATACGAATAATATCAATCATAAAAAATCCAAATTAAAAACATATAAAAACAATAAACATTAATATATATTATTTCATATAAAAATTAATAATTTAAAATAATATAAAAAACGAATTTATTATTAATTAATGATTTAATTTTAATATTTTTTTCATTACATACCTTAGATACATAATACAATTTAAATAAATATAATTAAACAAAAAATGCAAAAAATAATTCATAAAATATATTAAAATTATAGATAACAAATAAAATTTCCAAATTAATCTATAATTATAAATTAATAATGAATAATCATTGTTCATAGAAATAACGTATATAAATAAAAAATGTCATAGAAAATAATATAAAGAACAAAAATATTCTTAACAAAATTTTTTTCCAAATTTCTTTTTTACTATAACCTTTAGATTTATAATATGAAAACAATGTATAGAAAAATATAAATAAAGCACCTATAGAAAATAATAATTCTACAATAATACTAATAAGCTCATTCATAAAAAAAATCCAAAATAAATATATAATTTTGTAAAATTATGCACCTAAACCTTCCAGTCAAGTTTGTAGACACATAATTATGCCTACAAGCTTGTTCATTTTAGAAATATCTGCTAATTTTTATATTAGCGGTAACATTCATAGGCTGTATATCCCAAACCTGTACCAAATCCTACTGCAGAGCCAACTCTTCCTCCTAACATTAGACCTTACATAGCGCCTATTGGTCCTCCAACTGTCCCCCCCCATAACTCCACCAATTACCACTCCCATATTCTATCCCCTACGTCCCATTGAAAATCCTGCTGAGAGATAATCTCCAACAGTACACCCAGGTCGTGATTCACTGCTTGAAAAATTCATTGATGAAATATTTGACCACGTATTAGAAACATAAGACCAACCATTAGAAAAAATAGAACTAAATGAACCAAACATATAAATCCCCCTTTATATTTTGTAAAAAAACATATCAGAACGATACAATTAAGATGGTTAGCATGCAGTTTAGCACGGCTATTAGCACTCTATCAAGCTACTTAGGGGCTTATTTAGCCAATCGGCTTACGCTAGAATTTGGACGACGCGTTTACACCCATCTTTTAAGGCTCTCCTGCCTGTTTTACGCCATTAGCAAATGGGAAAACTGTTTTCACATATTGGAAAGATTAATACAATTCGTGCTTTTTAAGAAAAAACTCTGTAAAAAAATAAACTTAGCAAATTTGATTATAAACTTATAGCTACATAAATTTATAGATACGCAAACAATCTATAACAAAAAATAGAATTTTCGTATAGAATGTTGCTTTTTCTATCTCTTTTTAACTAAGTCAGCTCATTTTCTGAAATGTAAAAAGTCTACATAGATATAAAACAAATACTAAAAATAAATCTTATTTAACCTGATAAAAAACATATCATATATAATAATATTTTAATTTAAAATAATTTATCTATTTTACGAATGATTTTATATATATAGAGATATAGATAGAAATTTAGAATTCTATAAATAATAAACTTAACTCAAATAAATCTAATTTTATATTCTTTTCAACTTCTTAATCTAAGTATATAAGAAAAAATTTTTAAATTATACATAATAAGAAAGTCAAAACATAATATATATAATTAAAAATAATATAAACTTATTTAAATGAAAGTTGTTTTTTATAATAAGTTAAATATAAATACTAATATCTAATATATTTAAAAGAAAAATAAATAAAAAAAATGCTAAAAAGAACAAAAAGAACAAAACAAATGTCTTAAGCGATTCCTTTATACTATTTTTCCAACTGTCACCACTGTATCTATAAATTAATGCAAATAAAAATATAAAAATAAATATTGAATACAACACATCAAAAACATTACTCATTAATAGTGAAATAATATTATCACCAATATACATAATAAACATCCGAAATAAAATATCTATTATCACACACAAAAATATCCCTGAAATCAGTTTAGCCATAGCTTTAAAGTATGTTTACAATATCACTGATCTCAGAAATATCTTACTAGCTATTTTCTAAATAAATTAGAAACAGCCTCCCTCCATTTTACGGATGGCATTGATTGTACTTATCTTTTAAACCGTTAACAGCTCCCATTACTCCGCCTGCGGCTGCTCCTTCCGGACACCACTTAATAAACCAATTAATGCTCCTGTGCCTCCCTTTATGACCGCTGATTCAACATAATCGCCTACTTCACAACTTGGATTCGGATGGCATTGATTGTATTTATCTACCATGGCGTCACCAGATCTTCTAGTCCACCTACTACTGCTCCACTCACAAAGCCAGCACCTGCACCTCCTAGTTTAGCAATAGAACCTCCGACTGCACACCAGCAACACCTCCTACTAATGCTCCTACGATGCCGCCTGCGCTTGCTGCTTGGGAATGAGCGCCTGCGCTACAATCATCTTCTTCTGGAAAAAGCCAACTTTTTGGATGTGAGTTACTAATTGAATTATGTGATGAGCATGCTATTTAGCAAAAAATAAACTATAATTTGTAAAAATATATAAATTATAATAAATAATAAAATACTGATAACAACTTTATTTTATATTATTTTAAAATTCCCATATATTCAATTAATAAATTTGCAGCATAATATAATATAAAAAACCTAACTGTTGATAATGTTGTCCTTTTTATACTCCAGTTCTCACCTTTAAATCTATTGTAAAAAAACATGCAAAGTCCAAATCCAATTGCTGTCACTAAGGAGCTAGTAAAAGTATGCATAACAAAAAATCCAGACTGAAATTTCATCTACTTTATGAAGTCTTTAATATATATAGAAAGTATAATTCAAATAATAAACTTAACTTAATTAAGTATAATTTTATATATAAACAATATTTATAAAATTCCCATATATT